>WGLQ01000020.1 GCA_016125495.1 Hyphomicrobiales bacterium
CATGCCGAGATAATCGTTGGAGCACCAGACGGTGACCTCTCGCGCGCCGTCCGCCCCGTGGTGCCGCGCCGCCGGAAAGGCGCCGCGCTTGCGCTCGAGATCGGCGAAGACGCGGTAGCGACCCTCGCCGCGCAGTTCGTCGAGCCTTGAATTGAAAAAATCGTCGTACCGCATCTCGATCAGCTCCCGATTGATCGCACGTCCTGGCGTCCGGCCGTCGTTGCCATTTTCTTTTCCACCCACGACGTCGCTCCCTCATGCCCTCTTGGCGACTGTCGCCGCGAGGCGGTCGCCGATATGGCGCACCGGTTGGCGAACCGAAGTGGGTAGCCGGTCGCGGGTGCCCGATCGCTGTCCACGGATCGCCCAACGCCAGGGCATGGTTTCGTCGAAGGGCAGCACCATCATCCAGTGCTCGATGATGCCGAGGAGCAGCAGCGTCAGCACGAGCAGTCCACCCGCCAGTTCGAACGGGGACAAGGAGGCGTTGGTCCAAAGCACGAAGATCATCCAGCCTGCCGCCACGCAGGCGAAGCTGACGCTGAAGGGAAAGAGGAAATTCACCGGTGAGCGGCGGAAGTAGGAGGCGAGGAACCCGACACGCGGCGGAAGGAAAGCCTCGGCCAGGTTCCTCACTCCGAGAAAGATGTTGAGCTTCGCGCTGATCCGCATCAACCAAAGGACGATGAATGCGGCAGCGCCGACCTGATTGGGTGCATCCGACGTGAGCAGGATGACAAGGACCAGCGTCGCGACAAGGGCGAGTTCGTGGTAGGCGACGGCCTCGAAGGCTTCGCCGAATCGCCACCAGCCGGTGGCGCCGCTCGAGCAGGCGATGCGGCGCGGACCGGTGACGAGGCCGAGGAGCAGGGCGAGTTCGTGCCAGGCCCAGAGCGTCAGCGCACATGCGAACGAGAGGAAAGCAGCAGCGACGCTGGTCGCCGCCGCGCTCGCCCAGAGGCCGTAGAGCGCGACCGCCGCAAGGACCGTGAGCAGGACCATGGCACCGACCATGGCTATCCCCTCGAGGCGGGCCATGAGAAGGAGTGCGCCGGTCGCGAGCCACCATACGACGACGACGAAGAGTACGGGAAGCGCGATTTCCAACACATCGATCCCCTTTTTCTTCTCTTGTGCACGGCGCCAATCCCGGCCCCGGTGGCACCGCCTACCAGGCGGGCGACAGGCGCGGATTGTCGGGCAGCTTGTTCTGCTTTGTGGGCAGGAAGTAGAGCCGTGCAAAACTGGCGGTGGCCCGGGCCACGAGCCAGTAGTGCCGCAGCCTGCCTGCGATGCCACCCTGCTGCTTGGCGGCCTCCATCGCCTCGGCCACGATGCGCAGCCGTTCCAGTCCGGAGAGGAATCGCGGGTCGTCGATGTCGATCTCGAGTGGAAAAACCTGTCGCGAAATCTCGGAGGTTACGCGGAAGACCTTCATGTCGTATTCGGTCGGGTCGAGGCCGAGGGCCTCGTGGAAGGCGGGGCGGGCGTGGTCACGCACGTACATCGTCGCGAATACCGCCAGCAGGAAGAACCGCACCCAGTAGCGATTGAGGCCGGAAATGAGATGCGGGTTGGCTCGCATGATGAGTGCGAACGCCTCGCCGTGTCGAAACTCGTCGTTACACCACTTCTCGAACCACTTGAAGATCGGGTGGATGCGTCGGTGCGGGTGCGCCTCCAAGTGGCGGAAAATAGTGATGTAGCGGGCATAGCCGATCTTCTCGGAGAGATAGGTCGCATAGTAGATGAATTTCGGCTTGAAGAACGTGTACTTCTTGCGCCGCGTCAGGTAGCCGAGGTCGACGCCGATGCCGAACTCCTTGAGCGCATCGTTGATGAATCCTGCGTGACGGGCCTCGTCGCGGCTCATGAACTTGAACAGTTCACAGACGTCCGGGTTCGTGCCGCGCTTGCGCATTTCCGCGTAGAGGACACAGCCAGAAAACTCCGCGGTGAGCGAGCTGACCAGAAAGTCGATCAGTTCGAGCCGAAGCGCCTCCGGCATCGCCTCGAGGTCGATATCGTCCCATTCCTCGGTCCGTTTGAAGTGACCCTTGTTCGGGTCGCTTCGCATTTCGTCGATGAGGAGGTCCCATTCCGCGCGGATCGAGGAAACGTCGAGCCGGTCCATTTCCTCGAAGTCCGTCGTATAGAATCGCGGCGTGAGGACGGTGTCGCGAACCGCCGCCTCGGTTGTCGCGCCGGGTTTGAGTCCGAGCCGCTCAATGGTCATAATTTCTTCTCCGCTGAAAAGCTGAACTCGCAGAGTTCCATGAACTCGAGGTCGCCGGTCAGGCGCGTCCAGGTACGCTCAAGCCACCCGGCGCGAAAGATGGTGGCGTTGCGTCGAATGACCGCTGTCTTGCCGTAGGGAACGATGATCCGCTCGCCGTGCACGAGAACCTCGTCGCCGGGCTCGAGCGGAACATCGCCATCCAGAACGACATGGGCGTGCAGGCTGTCGAATGTGTTCGACACCTCGACGGTGCATGCGACATCGAAGGTCGTGCCACTGCCGGGCCATCTCATCGTAATCATCCTCCCGTGTCCTCCATGAGCTCGGCGAAGGCGCGTTCGTTCGGAAGTCCGAAGGCGCGCAATTCGATGCTCTCGCCCGTCGCAGGATCGGAAATCGAGAGCCGCCCGTCCTGCCAACGGGTCAATTCGAAGGGCAAACTCGCATCGGCGCCGATCCGCTTGCGCTGGGCGGCGAGACCGCGCATCACGACACGCACGAAGCCACGCTTGCGCGCTGGGATCGTGCGAACTCCCGCGCCCGAGCCGCCTTCCGCCACCAAAATGCCGCCGTCGGCGGTGTCGGTGAAGACGAGAGAACGGGATTGCGCGGGCTGCGAGATCGGCACCGTGGTTCGCCCGTAGCCGGTGAGGCGCGCCGACGATGCGATGACGAGTGCCGCGGCGACCAGCGCGGCACAGCCCCAGAGTGCGAGTATGGGGAACCGCTCCGGCACCGAAGGAGTGGTCGTCGACATTTTCTTCTCCTCCTTGCGTCCAGCCCCGCCATCCCGTCCATTACGGGCGCAGGCCGAACCGCTCTCGTGCTGCCTTGCATGGCGCTGCTTCGGCAACCGCGCCAAGTGGTTCGTGCGTCTCAGGCGCTCATCCGCGATGCACCGGCCTCTGCTCCGATGCCAGCGGTTCGGCTCGACTTGCGCGCGGGCGCCGGCCTCGTACGATCCCCTTGGGCCTCGAGGCGCGCCGGTGTCGTGTTCGCAACGGCGTTCATCGTGATCGGTCTGTGAGCCGCAAGTGCTCCGACGAGCACATCGGCTACCGACTTCCCATCCACGAGACAGCGCAGGGTCGGCTCCGGTCTGGAGAGCTTCCACGGGCGGGCATTCGGCCAGAGGTGAGCATAGGCAATATGAGCGGAGCCATCGAGTGTCAGCGCGATGTCGCCGCTGTCCCCCGACTTGACGGAAAGGGCGACGCCGGTCACGCGCGACAAGGGAAGATTGAAGGCCACTTGCAGCGCAATTCCCGAGCGGATCACGACCCGGTGTGTCGTGATCGAATAGTAGGTCGTGCGAGCATAGCCACCGGCGATTGCCAGCAGAAGGCCAACCGCAAGACTGCCCAGTCCGGCGATCAACGCCACCCCGGCAGCGCTCTCGGCGAGGCCTTCACCCGCCATCGCACCGGAGGCGAGCCGCCAAACCGCAAGGGCAACGAAATAGAGAGCGACGACGCGAACGTGGAAAACCTCCGTCGCCAGACCAAACCAGTTGGGAGCGCCCTGCCAGAGCACTCTCTCTCCTTCGGGCAGGTCCGGCGCGATACCGCGTCTCGGATTGAAATCGAATTCCGAACTCATAGCAGCGGCTCCCGGTTCTGAGGTGAGGAGTAGAGATAGCCGCTCGCGAAATACGCGCTCACCCGCTCTTCCTCGAGCAATGTGATCTCGTCCGGGCTACGGTTGACGGGGGCGGCGGCGAATTGCTCCGCCTTCAGGCAGGTGACTTCGACGCGTTCATTGCGACCGTCGATCCGGGCCAGCGGCATGGGAAGAAGCACATGACGGCCGGCAGCGTCCCCGCCATTGCCGCTCGCTGCGCTGGACAGCTCCACTTCCATGTAGCGGATCAGGTATTCGCTGCGGTCGACCCAGAGATCGACGATCTTTCCGGCGATCGCGCCGTCGACGGCGACAACAGGATAGCCGCGTGGGTCGACATCACGTTCGGCGACGTGGAACTCCTTCAAGGCGCGCAGGGGGCGGATTTTCGGCTCACCGGTGTGGGTCAAGTCGGGCACGTCCGCCCGCTCGGCGTAGGCGGCCGGGCCGACACCGCTCAGCATGAGGTTGTCTCCAGCGGGCTCGAGCGGGGCGCCGGGCCATGGCTCGATAGGATTACCGGAAATGGACCGCAAATCCGCCTTCCGGTTGGGCGCTTGCGCGGTACGCCCGCCAGCCAAGTTGAAGGTCTTGGGCTCCGGGATCCAGATCACGCCATGATTCTTGAACGTGCCACGCTGGTCCAGTTCGAGCGGGTAACCCTCCCGGCGATCCTCGCGACGTAGATAGAAAAGCAATCCCGCAAAGAACAGCCAGAACGCATAGAGCGCGACCAGTGCGAGATCGATGTGCTCGGTCAACATGTTCCATTCTCCTATGCAGACGCAAATTCAGGCCGATCATCCAGGCAGATCCGAGAGACCCACCGCGATGGGGCGCTCACGCAGTCCGGCACGGGTCGGTCCCACCACCGGACCTATGACGACAAGGGTCGCAAACAGCAGCGCTATTTCGAAATGGTACACGACGCTGTAGCCGATCGCGGGACCGGCGAAGGCGGGCCCGAGCTGGCCCGCTTCCGCGATGCCCGAGGTCACGTCGCGCAGCAGGGCGCCAATGGCGATTGCCAGGCCGGCGGCCGTCGCCTGCACGGCGCCCCAGGTGCCGATCACGAGGCCGCAATCGTCATGGTCGGCAAGCGACATGGCGCCGGAGAGCATTCCTACGGAAAACAATCCGCCTCCTATCCCGACGAGCGCGACGCCCGTGCCGAAGAGCACTGTCGAGTCCATCGGTCCCGCGAGGATGACGAGCGAGAACGCGGCAACTCCGATCAGTGCACCGAACGCCGACATTCGGTAGGGATCGAGGCCCCGTCCGAGTGCGCGCGCCGCCCAGGCGAAACCCGCCAGCATTCCCCCCGCGAGCAGCGCGGTCAGCAGCGTCGTCGCACTGACGCTCAACCCAAACACCTCGGCGCCATAGGGCTCGAGCAGGATGTCCTGCATGCTGAATGCCGCCGTTCCGAGGGCAAGGGCGGTCAGCAGTCGAACGACCCTCGCCTTGCAGCGCAGCTTCGACCATGCTGCAGCGAACCGCGGGATATCCGTCCCTGGCAAGCGAGCCGCCGGACTTCGCGGTTCCTGCTTCCAGAGCGCGACGACATTGACGACCATGACGAGAGCCGCCGTGCCTTGGATCACTTGAATCAGGCGGATCTGGGAGAAGTCTGCCAACAGCGCCCCATAGGACAGGGAACCGAAAAACATGCCCAAGAGCAGCATGACATAGAGCAGTGCCACGATGCGTGGTCGGCGCCCGGACGGAGCGAGGTCCGTCGCCAGGGCGAGACCGGCGGTCTGTGTCGTATGGATGCCCGCACCGACGAGGAGAAAAGCAAGGCCGGCCGCCGCGTGGGCAACCCAAACCGGTCCGTTCATGTCACCCGAAAGAACGATGAGCGCGAACGGCATGATCGCGAGGCCGCCGAACTGGAGGAGGGTGCCGAACCAGATGTAGGGTACGCGGCGCCACCCGAGAAATGATCGGTGGTGGTCAGAGCGGAACCCGATGAGGGCACGAAACGGCGCAAGCACGAGGGGCAGACCGATGAGCGTCGCTATGAGCCAGGCTGGCACGTTCAGTTCCACGATCATGACGCGGTTGAGCGTGCCGTTCAGCAGAACGATCGAGATGCCGACGGAAACCTGAAAAAGGGAGAGCCGCAAGATACGCAGTAGCGGAAGCTCGCGCGAGGCAACGTCCGCGAATGGCAGATAGCGGGGAGCAATCTGGAGCCAGAGGTGCCCGAATGACAGGGCAGGCTTGCTCATGACCTTTCGAGCCTCATTGCCTGCGAGATATAGAAGCCGCTCTTGATCCGCGGGCCTGCCGTGACGTGCCAACCCCGCAGACGGGGATCGGCGCAAAGGCGTGCAACGAGGTCGCGCTCGCGCACAGGGACGATTTTGGGAGCACGGTTTGCCGCCGGGAGCAGGCGGCCGACCAGATGCATCGCGAGGAGGGCGGAATTGAGAGGAGCGAACGTGAAGACGATCCGTCGCTTCGCGCAAAGTGAAAGCCTTGCTATGGCCTCCACCACATTCGCCGGATCGTAGTGGATGAGGCTGTCCATGGCGATCACGGCATCGAACCGACCATCGACGTCGAGCATGTCTCCGGTGCGGAATACAAGTCTCGGAGCGCCGAGCCCCAACGCGAGCGCGCGCGCCCGCGCAACATCGACGAGTGTCGCCGACAGATCGACGCCGACGATCTTCGCAGCGATACCGCACCGCGTTGCCGCCTCGATGGCGAGTTCGCCCGGACCGCAGCCAGCATCGAGGATAGAAAGTCCGGCATCATCCGCCGCGGCGAGATCGAGCACGACGTTGCGCATGCGTTCTCGTCCGGCACGTACGGTCGCGCGGATCCGCCCGAGTGGGGCGTCCGATGTCAACCGTGTCCATGCCTCGGAGGCGGTTCGGTCGAAGTAGGTCTCGATCTCGGACCGCCTGCGTTGGTAGCCGGCGTCAGCCATGATTGTCATCCTCAATTGAAGCCCAGCAGATCGAAGATTTCCCGATCCTTCATCGGCTTCGGAATGAGCGGATCTGTGCCGGTCCACAGCAGTTCGGCGAGGCGCAGATATTCATTCTGCACCTCGATGATGCCCGGCTCGTCGTTCATCTCGAAGAGCGTGCGCTTGTTGAGCCGGGAGCGGCGAATCGCATCGAGATCCGGAAAATGCGCGATCCGATTGAAACCGATGCGTTCGCAGTACTTGTCGACTTCGTCGGTATCGCGCGAGCGGTTCGCGATGCAGCCGGCCAAGCGGACCTCGTAGTTGCGGGCCTTGGCTTGAACCGCAGAGACGATCCGATTCATCGCGTAGATGGAGTCGAAATCGTTCGCCGTGACGATGATCGCGCGGTCGGCATGCTGCAGCGGGGCGGCAAAGCCCCCACAGACGACATCGCCGAGGACATCGAAGATTACGACGTCCGACTCCTCGAGGAGATGGTGTTGCTTGAGCAGCTTGACCGTCTGACCGACGACATATCCCCCACAGCCCGTACCGGCTGGCGGACCACCTGCCTCCACACACATCACACCCGCATATCCCTCGTAGACGAAATCCTCCGTCCTTAGCTCCTCGGCGTGAAAATCGACCGCCTCCAGCACATCGATCACGGTCGGCATCAGGCGCTTCGTGAGGGTGAAAGTGGAATCGTGCTTGGGATCGCAGCCGATCTGGAGAACCTTCTTGCCGAGCCGGGCGAATGCGACGGATAAGTTGGATGACGTCGTGCTCTTGCCGATCCCGCCCTTGCCGTAGACGGAAAAGACCTTTGCCGACCCGATGTGGAGGCCAGGGTCCATCGTCACCTGAACGCTTCCCTCGCCATCGTCGCGGCGCCGGTTCAGAACGTTGTGAAGAGTTGCCGTCATGGCAGGCTATTCCTCTCTTGATCGTCCGGGGATCGACCTGGTCTCGGTGGATTGCGCCACGCCGCGACCACCTTTCTCTTGGCTCCGTCTCGACGACGCCGGCGTGGTCATCGAGCTGGCCCGCCGCCGGCTCATGCGGCGCCGGCCAGTGCTCGGCACTCGAATTGGTCCTCGAGGTCCTCGCCAGCGGCCCGCAGCGCCGCCAAGGTGCCCGGATCGGGCGACCAATAATTGCGCTCGTGTGCCTCCAGCAGCCGACTGGCGACACGGATCGAGGCCTTGGGATTGAGGTCCGCCATGCGCTTCCTCATGTCCGGGTCGAGCACGAATGTCTCCGTCAGGCGTTGGTAGACCCATGGTTCGACCGAGCCGGTGGTCGCGGACCAGCCCATCGTATTTGTCACGTGGGCTTCGATTTCTCGAACGCCTTCATAGCCATGCTTGAGCATCCCCTCGTACCATTTGGGATTGAGAGCGCGCGTCCTGGTCTCCAGGGCGACCTGTTCGCCGAGGGTGCGGACTTTCGCCTCCGTACGGGTCTGGTCGCCGATGTAGACGGGAGTCGGCGCGCCGCTCAGCGTGCGGACCGCGCGCCCGATGCCGCCGAGTGTATCGAAATAGTGGTCGATGGTCGTGACGCCGACCTCGATGGATTCGAGGTTCTGGTACGCGAGGTCGACGCGGGACAGGATGCGCTCCAGCAGAGGTCGCTGGGAAATGGTCCGCCCGTCGCGGGCGACGGCAAAGCACTTGCGACTGGAGAACGTGTGCGTCAGTTCGTCTCCATCGACCCAGCAACCGCTCTCGACCATGTGATTGACGTTCGCGCCATACGCACCTTCGGCGTTAGAAAAGACCCGCAGCGCGGCGGTCTCGAGGTCGCAGCCGAGTTCGGCGGCGTCGCGCAAGGCATGCATGCGGATGAAATTATCGGTCTCCGGTTCGTCGGCCAACGCGGCCAACAGGCTCGCCTCGGCCAGCATGCGGGCCTGGAGCGGCAAGAGGTCGCGGAAAATTCCGGAGAGTGTCGCGATCACATCGATCCGCGGGCGCCCAAGTTCAGCAAGAGGCAACAGCTCGGCGCCGACTGCGCGCCCATAGCTGTCGTAGCGGGGGCGGGCGCCAATCAAGGCCAAGGCTTGGGCGATGGGCCCGCCTTGGGACTTCATGTTGTCCGTGCCCCAGAGCACGATCGCGACCATGCGTGGCAGCCGGTGGCCCTCGGCGATGTGGCGGGCCAGCAGACGACGCGCCTGTTCGGCACCATCGGCGACGGAAAACGCACTCGGCATTCTGAACGGATCGAAACCATGGATATTTCGCCCTGTCGGCAAGACATCGGGCGAGCGCAGCAGGTCTCCGCCGACGACCGGACGAATGTAGCGCGCATCGAGTGCATCGCGGATCGCGGTGAGTTCGCTGTCCTCGCAAAGCAGACCGTCGATCCGAGCCAGTTCGGTCAATGCGGCGACGGTTTCGGCATCCTCGCTGCGCCCGGTCAGGACCGCTGCCTGTCGCGGTGGAACTCCGGCCACGATCGCTTCGATCGCCGCAGCGCCGCTGGCAACGGACTGGTTCGCCTCCGCCATTGCCGCGAGGAGATCGGCGCGCTCGGACCGGTCGGGCCCTCGACCCACCACGTGCAGACCATGCGGCACGAGGCTGGTCTCGATCTCGTGGATCCGTTGTGCGAGAGCCTCGATGTCGCAGGCTTGCGTGTCGGCTGTTCCCTCGGCGAGCAGATCGAGCTCACGGACCTGCGTTCGGATGAGCGCTTGGAGATTTTCGCGGGTCGTGTCCTGACCGGGCGGCAGCGCGCGCCACTGGTCGAGCGACACCTTGAGCTCGAGCAGACCCTTGTAGAGTCCAGCCCTGGTAATGGGCGGAGTGAGGTAGCTGATCAACGTTGCGCTGCCACGGCGCTTGGCGAGCGTGCCTTCCGACGGATTGTTGGCTGAATAGAGATTGAAATTCGGCAGGTCGGCTATGAGCCGGTCGGGCCAGCACGTCTGGGAGAGGCCAGCCTGCTTGCCGGGCATGAACTCGAGAGCACCGTGGGTCCCGAAGTGCAAAACCGCGTGCGCCGAGAACTCTTCCCGAATGTAGCGGTAGTAGGCGGAGAAGGCATGCGTCGGCGCGAATCCCTTTTCGAACAGCAGCCGCATCGGGTCGCCTTCGTAGCCGAAGCCCGGCTGAAGGCCCACGAGGATGTTGCCGAACCGGCGACCGAGGACGAAGAGGTTCTTGCCGTCCGTCAGTTGGCGTCCGGGCGCCGGCCCCCATTGCGCCTCGATGTCGCGCAGATGCGGCTCGCGTCGCACGTGGTCCTCGGCGGGAATGTGTGCGTGGACGTTGGCGTCGGCCCCCCAACGTGCGGCGTTGCCCTCGAGGATGGCGGTGCGCAGTGCATCAGCGCTTTCGGGGACCTCGACCGTGTAGCCCGCCCGCGCGAGCATGGCGAGGACGTTGAAAAGGGATTCGTAGACGGCAAGGAACGCAGCCGTTCCGGCCGCACCGGCATTGGGGGGAAAATTGAAGAGCGTGATGGCGAGCCGGCGCTCGGCGCGCGGTGTGCGGCGCAGCTCTACGAGCCTTGCCACCCGGGCCGCGAGCATCGCGACGCGCTCCGGGTTCGGGCGCATACGGCGCCCGGCGGTCGGATCGCCGTCCTCCGAGCGCCCGCCGAAGACGATCGGGGCAATGGCCCCGTCGAGTTCGGGTATCGCGAGCATCATGGTCGATTCGATCGGCATCAGCCCGCTGTCCGAGCGTTGCCAACTCTCGAGCGACTGCAGTTCGAGGCCCTGGGCCGCGAGGTATGGGACGTCGAGGCGGGAGAGGATATCCTCGGCGGCACGCTGGTCGTTGTAGGCCGGTCCACCGACCAGGGAAAACCCGGTGAGCGAAACCAGGGCATCGATGCGCGGCTGCCCGTTGCAGATGAAAAATTTCTCGATCGCCTCCCGGGAATCGAGACCGGATGCAAACACTGGGACAACCTCGAGGCCGCTGTCCTCGAGTGCCCTGATCACGCCATCATAATGGTCCGTATCGCGCGAGAGGACATAGGATCGCATCAACAGGAGGCCGACGCTACCCCGGCAATCGCGGCGCACCGGCAGGTCCTCCCGGCGGGTGGCTATGCGGTCGGGCAAGTCGGGATGGTAGATGCCGCAGTCGGCGTACTCGATCGGGGGGCGGTGCCTGACGAGCGGACGCAGTTGGCGGCGCGGACCGTCCGCATAGCGGCCGACCAGGTAGGCGACGAGTTGAACGATGTTGTCGTCGGAGCCTGCGAGCCAGTACTGCATGGTGAGAAAATAGGAGCGCACGTCCTGCGCGGTGCCCGGGATGAATTTGAGCAGCCGCGGCAGTCGCTTGAGCATCGCCATCTGGCCGGCGCCGGAAGACTTGCGCTCGCTGCTCGAGCCACGCAGGCGCTTGAGAAGCCTGAGGAGCGGCGAACTCGGTGCACTCATGTCGAAGCGCCCGAGGCGCGTGAGGCGGATGATCTCACCGGCGGACATGCAGCCGACGATCGCGTCGCACTGCATGCGACGGCGTTCGAGATCGGGAAGCACTGCCGTGATATGCTCTTCGAGAAAGAGCATCGTTGCGACAATGATATCCGCGCGAGCGATTTCGCGGCGGCAGACTGCGAGTGTCTCGGGCCGGCTCGCCCAGTCGGAGGCGACATGGAGAGAAATGCGGATGCCGGGAATGAAGTCCCTCAACTCGCGCTCGGCCGCCTGCACCGCACCGGCCAAGTGGTGGTCCATGGTGACGATGACGACCCGCACGGGAATGTCGTTGTCGGCCGGTTGCTCGCGAACCGGATCAGCGTGTGTAATGCGCTTTTGCATCGTACAGCGTCTCGACTGAGATTGTGGTCAAGCCCTCCGCGAGGGCATACGCTTCCGTGTTCCGTCGCGCCTTTCCGCGTACGAAGAAGGGGATTTTCCGCAGTTCCTTCTCGGCTTCGCCCGTCCACGTGATGGGGCCGGCCGAATGGGAATGGGCTGGCCCGTCGTCGGGCGCGGCTGCCGCGGCGGTCGCTTGCGCCTCGACGTTCGCGGTCCGCTCTCCCGAAAGATGCGAGGGACCGGCG
Source organism: Hyphomicrobiales bacterium (assembly GCA_016125495.1). Classification (NCBI taxonomy): domain Bacteria; kingdom Pseudomonadati; phylum Pseudomonadota; class Alphaproteobacteria; order Hyphomicrobiales; species Hyphomicrobiales bacterium. Next base: position 11,820 of record WGLQ01000020.1, read on the forward strand.
GCATCGTTGAATTCGAAATCGTCCCGGAACATGCCGAGGAGGTGCTCCTCGAGGCCCATCGCCAGCGGGTGAACCCAGCTGTCGAAGAGGACATTCGCTCCTGCGTAGCCCATCTGAGGTGCGGCATGGGCAGGAAAATCCTGGACGTGCACGGGAGCCGATATGACCGCGCAGGCGATGCCGAGACGCTTGGCGACATGACGCTCCATCTGCGTGCCGAGCACCAGCTCGGGCTGCAATTCGGCGATGCGGCGCTCGACCTCGAGATAATCATCCGTGATCAGGGGCTCGACGCCATGGCGGGCGGCGGCCTCCCGGACCTCGCGTGCGAATTCGCGATTGTAGGCGCCGAGACCGACAACCGAAAAACCCATTTCCTCGGCGGCCACTCGTGCGGCGGCGATGGCGTGCGTGGCGTCGCCGAAGACGAACACACGCTTTCCCGTCAGATAGTTGGAGTCGACCGAGCGCGACCACCAAGGCAGGCGGAGCGCCCCATCCTCAAGCGCCGGCGTCGGATCGACACCAGCTGCGCCCGCGACCTCGACGATGAACTCACGGGTCGCTCCAACCCCAATCGGCACCGTACGGATCGGGGGTTGGCCGAACTTGCGCTCCAGCCAGCGCGCCGTGGTGTCTGCGGTTTCGGGGTAGAGGACGATGTTGAAGTCGGCCTGCGGCAGCCGACGCGCGTCCGAAGGCCGCATTCCGAGCGGAGCTATGACATTGACGCCGACACCGAGCAGGGTAAGGAGCCTTCGGACCTCGGCCACGTCGTCGCGATGGCGAAAGCCGAGCGCGGTCGGCCCCAGGATGTTGCAGGTCGCCGGTTCGCCGTCGGAACGCACGCGCGGCTGCGGACGGTCCTGTCCGCCGAGCATCGTCGAGACGACGCGATAAAACGTCTCCGACGCGCCCCAGCATTCCTTGCGGGTATAGGAAGGCAATTCGAGGGGGATGACCGGAACGGGGAGCGCGAGCGCGGTCGCGAGCCCGCCAGGATCGTCCTGGATCAGTTCGGCGGTGCACGAGGCTCCGACGATCAGAGCCTCGGGGCGATGCCGCTCGTAGGCCTGCGCGACCGCGCGCTTGAATATTTCGGCCGTATCGCTGCCGAGGTCGCGGGCCTGGAAGGTCGTGTAGGTGACGGGCGGGCGCGATGGGCGACGCTCGATCATGGTGAAGAGCAGGTCGGCATAGGTGTCGCCCTGGGGCGCGTGGAGGACGAAGTGTATATCCTCCATTGCCGCCGCGACACGCATCGCACCGACGTGCGGCGGGCCTTCGTATGTCCAGACCGTCAAGCGCATGACCCTAAATCCTGAGGCGCAACTTGCGCACGAGCGGGCGTGCGAACAACTCGGCAAGATCGGCCGCCTGCTCGAAGCCCTGGATCGGCGTGAAGACCAATTCGATCGACCATTTCGTCGTCATTTCTTCCGCCTCGAAGGGGTTGGCGAGCCCGAGGCCGCAGACGACGATGTCCGGCTCGTCAGTTCGACAGCGCGCGATCTGCCGATCGACATCCTGTCCCTCGCTGAGGCGCGTGCCGGCCGGCAGCATGGCCAGTTCGCTCTCCAACAGCTGGCGGTTGAGATAGGGAGTGCCGACCTCCGCGAGCTCCATGCCGAGTTCACGCGAGAGGAAGCGGGCGATCGGGATCTCCAACTGGGAATCCGGAAAGAAAAAGACCCGTCGCCCCTCGAGCTGTTCGCGGTAGCGTTGCGTGGCGCGGATCGCGCGACCGTGCGAGGGCCCGACCACCTGCTCGAAATGTCGGCCACCGACACCCCAGGCATCGGCTGCAGCCAGAAGCCACAGCCTCGTTCCCTCCGCTCCGATCGGAAAGGGCGCCTGCAGTTGGACCGCCCCACGATCGGCGAGCTCCATGGCGGTCCGCCCGAGGTAGGGCTGCGCCAGGAGCAGGCGCGTGTTCGGACCGACGGAGGGCAATTCGCCGGTGCGCTTTGGAGGCAGAAAGGCCACTCGGCGTATTCCGAGGGCTTCGAACAGCCGCGTGAACTGGTCCTCGACGACATCGGCGAGTGCGCCGACGACGAGCAATGCGGGCTCGGCGTCGGCGGGCGCGTCCTCCATCTCCGCGACGAGCGACGCGAGGCAAGCGTCTTCGCCTTCCGTGAAGGTGGTCTCGATGCCGCTGCCGGAGTAACTCAGAACGCGGATGGCAGGTCCGTGGCGGCTCGAGAGGCGGGCTGCGGCACGCCCGAGGTCGAGCTTGATGACCTCGGATGGGCACGAGCCAACGAGAAACAATAGTCTGATGTCGGGTCGGCGGGCGAGGAGTTGAGCGACGATCGAGTCGAGTTCGTCATTGGCGTCGGCGAGCCCTGCGAGATCGCGCTCCTCGATCACGGCGGTCGCAAAGCGCGGCTCGGCAAAGATCATGACGCCAGCGGCCGCCTGCATGAGATGGGCACAGGTGCGCGAACCGACGATGAGGAAGAATGCGTCCTGCATCTTGCGATGGAGCCAGACGATCCCTGTCAGACCACAGAAAACCTCTCTCTGACCGCGTTCGCGCAGGACGGAAGGCTCGGTGCAGGCGGCAGCTCCGATGTCCAGGGTGACGCTCAACGGATCGCCTCCATGCGACTCGAACCGGCGGAAAGAAAATCACCGTCGGGTTCGCTGGAGAGCCGCGCTGCACGCAGTTTTGCAAGGAACTGAAGTGCGTTGATCGCGTATGTCGAATAGGCGGCGAGCGCGAGGTACATGAGGGCCTGCGGCGCCAGAAGCTGGAAGACGAGCGCGACGAGGTAGGACGTGTGCAGCGCCAGAACCAGCATGCTGACGACGTCTTCCCAAAAAAAGGTCTCCGCGAAAAGGTAGCAGTCGAAAACCTCCTTCTCCCAGATGGAGCCGGTTATCATGATGGCATAGAGGGCGAGAGTCTTGGCGACGATGGAAGTGTTCGCAAGGTCTTGCCCGACACCCGTCGCCAGGAAGCGCAGGACGAGGGCAAGGCTCACCAGAAAGACGAGGAACTGGAGTATGGCGAGGATGCCTTGGACCTGCGTCCAGATCGAAGCGTCACGCTTTGCGCGCTGCTCGGGCGAATAGAGTGGGCGCCGTGTCGGAGTATGGTGCGCGTCGGACGGCATGTTCGCTCTGAGCTCGTTCGAGTGACTGGGACGAGCCTAGGTCGAACGAACGACGAGTGTCAATCGCATTTGACACTCTTTGAAATTGACACTTGCAATGAGATGCGGTGAGCCGTACCGTGACTTCATCGGCGCGCGTCTGAAGGAACGCTTGGCGCCCGGAATCCGGTCCGTCGCGAACTTTCTGCGGGCACCCGCGTGCCCAGGAGGCTGGCATGCCCGATCCGTCGGAGCAGAGCGGTGTGTACCTCGAAGATCGAAGCGATGGGCGCGAGGCCGCGACTTCGAGAATAATGGTGCAAGAGGGTGTTGCCTCTATGAGCGGCCGGGCCGGCGCGGCGCCCGAGTGCCGCAAATGCGCCGTCGATATTGGTCCGAGTGCGAAAATCGGCGCGCTGATCACCAACGATATCGTCCCGCGGCTCCGGGACGCGCATGCGCGCAACGCGGGCTCCCTCCACAATGGCGCTTCATCGAAGGTGTTGCGTGCGGGCCCGTCGGCAGCCGGCGGCCGGGTGATGAGCCGGATCGGGCGTGATCGTCTCGAGCGGTTCACGGGGTGTGTTGCGGCCGGCGACGGAAGCGGGGCGCGGGCGGAGATCGCATTCTGGCTGAAGCAGGGGTGTGCGGCGGACGATATCGCCATCGAGGCGCTGGGCTTTGCGGCGACGGTCTTCGGGGATGCCTGGCTTTCGGACCGGATGAACTTTTTCGAAGTCACGGTCCGCATGACGAGTCTGCATCTCCTGCTGCGGGAGCTGCCGTGCATGCCCACGGTTCATACGAACCGGACCCCGCGCTCCATCCTGCTGGCCTCCGTTCCGGGCGAGGGGCATGTTCTCGGCGTCGACATCGTCGCCTCGCTCTTTTCGCGGGCGGGATGGCAGGTTGCGCATCTTGCCGGCACCGCGACCGACGCGGAGCTGATCGCAGAGGTGGCGGCTGTCGGCTACACCGCAATCGGACTATCCGCCAGTACGCCGGAACTCCTCGCCGGGTTGACACGACTCTTGGTCGATCTAAAACGATACGCGGCAAATCCGGAGATGAGCATCATGATCGGCGGGCTGGCGGTGCGCGAGCGATCCGATGTGGCCTTCGCTGTGGGGGCTGACGCGGCCATCGCCGACGGCCGGCTCGCGGTTGCCAGCGCCAATGCCCTTGCGGACGAGCGCGCCGATCCGCGTGCCGGATGTCCAACATGACGCAACCAACGACCACGAAGAATTTCAGATCGGCCAAGCGGTTGCTCGGAGTCGTCGACGTCGATGGCGCCGCAACGGCGATCGCGGCGGCCTCGGACCTCGCCCTTATTCTGGACGCCAAGGGAACCATTCGTGACGTCGCCTTCCAGGGCGAAGGCTTTGCGCGCGATGGGTGCGCGGGCTGGGTCGGGCGCCCTTGGGGCGAGACCGTGACCGATGAGAGCCTACCCAAAATACGGGCCCTCATGGACGAGGCGAATGTCCGGCACGCGACCCAGTGGCGGCAGGTGACACATCCATGCCCGGACGGCTCGCAGTTCCCCATCCAGTACTCGACCTTGCGCATCGGCAGCAACGGCAACATCGTCGCGCTCGGGCGTGATCTGCGCACCATGGCGATGATGCAGCAGCAGCTCGTGGAGGCGCAGCAGTCGTTGGCCCGAGACTATGCTCGATTGAGGCAGATGGAATCGCGCTACCGGCTGCTGTTTCAGATCGCCAGCGAGGCTGTCGTCGTCATCGACCCTCAGAGCTTGCGCGTTCTGGAGGCCAATCCGGCGGCGACGGCACTGCTCGAGCGCCCGATCGACCGGTTGGTCGGCAAGCGGGTCGTCGACTGGTTCGACAAGGAGGACGCGCGCAAGCTTGCCGACGTCCTCAGTGGCGTCAGGCACAGTGGCAACCCGCAGACCGTTACCGTTACGCTCGCCAGCAAACCCATCGATCTCAACGTTTCCGCCTCACTCTTTCGTGGCGACAATACCTTGCATCTGCTGGTTCGCCTGACGACCGCCAGCGAGTTCACGGCAGGTCAGCCGGATGATAAATCGGCCCTCCTGGACATCGTCGCCAGGCTCCCGGACGGGTTCGTGATCACGGATGCCAAGGGCGAAATTCAGAGTGCGAACTCGTCGTTCCTCGATATGGCGCAGATCGCCAACGAGGACAGGGCGCGCGGGCAGAACCTCGAACAATTCATCGGGCGCTCTGGTGTCGAGTTCGGTGTGCTGATGGCCAACCTGCGCGACAGTGGCAGCGTTCGGCACATGCCGACGGTGCTGCGCGGCGCGCTGGGCATGACGGAGGAAGTCGCGATTTCGGCGGTCCGCGTGGGCGACGGGGCAAAATCCGTCTACGGCTTCACGGTGCGAGCAACAGGCCCGAGGCCGAGCACCGGACCCGCCTCGGCGAGTGCGTTGCCGCGCAGCACGGACAGCATGTTGGAACTGGTCGGCCGGGTGCCGATGAAGGACCTCGTGCGCGAGGCGACCGACATGGTGGAGCGACTCTGTATCGAAGCGGCGCTCGACCTGACGGATGACAATCGCGCTTCGGCCGCCGAAGTCCTCGGGCTCAGCCGCCAGAGCCTCTATGCCAAGCTGCGCCGCTACGGCCTCGGCGATCTCGACGAAGAGTAGGACACGGCCGGCCGGTTCCGGCGCCCCCCCCCCATCGCGAACTGGAAGCAAAGCACGGGCATCGCCTGCTTGCCGATCCGGACCGAGCGCGCACGCAACAGCGGATTGGCGCGACCCTCGATGGGCCGACGGTTCCACAGGCCCCATCCGGCGGCACCTTCAAGCCGTGCGCACGCCACCACCTCTGGCGTCGCGACAATATGTCAATTTTGATTGACATATTGGGGTGTCAATTTCATTCTGCGGCCATGAGCGAATTCGTTGTTACTCGAGCATCGCCGCGTGTCGCCGCACCGCCTGAAGGTCGGGTGTCGTCGCACCGTCAGACCCCCGCGCTCACAACCGTGATCGAACTCTTCAAACCGATAACCTGGTTTGCCCCCATGTGGGCATTCATGTGCGGTGTCGTCTCCTCGGGCGCTTCCTTTGCCGAGGCATGGCCACTGGCTCTCCTCGGCATTCTGCTCGCTGGCCCGCTCCTGTGTGCCACGAGCCAGGCTGCGAACGACTGGTACGATCGCCATGTCGATGCCATCAACGAGCCGCATCGACCGATCCCCTCGGGTCGGATGCCGGGCCGTTGGGGGCTCTGGATCGCGCTCATCTGGAGTGGCCTGTCGCTCGCGCTCGGCGCTGCTCTCGGCATCTGGGTATTCGTTGCCACCGCGATCGGCCTCGCGCTCGCTTGGGCCTACAGCGCGCCCCCCTTCCGGCTGAAGCGCAACGGCTGGTGGGGCAACGCGGCGGTCGGTGCCTGCTACGAAGGGCTGCCGTGGTTCACCGGCGCTGCAGCCGTCTCCGCCAGCATCCCCGACGAGCGCATCGTGGCCGTTGCCATCCTCTACAGCATCGGCGCGCACGGCATCATGACGCTGAACGATTTCAAATCGATCGATGGTGACACCGCTTGCGGCGTGAAGTCGCTGCCGGTGCAGCTCGGGGTCGACAACGCGGCGCGGTTGGCATGCTGGGTCATGGCCCTGCCGCAGGTCGTCGTGATCGCTCTGCTGATCGACTGGGGCCTCGGTTGGCACGGCTTGGCGGTCGCGGCACTCTTGGGCGCACAGGTTGTCTGCATGTATCGGATGGTCGGTCGGCCTGTCGATCTCGCTCCCTGGTACAATGCGACGGGCACCAGCTTCTACGTTGTCGGAATGCTCGCGACCGCGCTTGCCCTCCGTTCGATCGTCGGAGCGGGCGGATGACCGGCGAAATACTCCCCCACCTCGGATCGGGCCATCGTGGCCTTACCTGGCTCGGAATCATGAGGGTCGGGCTTGTTCAGGCGTCCCTCGGATCGATCGTCGTGCTCACCACATCGACGCTGAACAGGGTCATGGTGGTCGAACTCGGTCTTGCCGCGACCATACCCGGCGCCCTCGTCGGCCTGCACTATGGAGTGCAGCTCTCGCGGCCACGCTGGGGGTTCGGCTCGGACATCGGTGGATGGCGAACGCCCTGGATCATCTGCGGAATGGCGCTATTGGCATTCGGAGCATTGCTGGCGGCGCTCTCGACGATGTTGATCGGCTCGAGCCTTCCTGCGGGGCTCGCGCTCGCGACAGTCAGCTTCGTCATCATAGGCGTTGGCGTTGGAGCGGCGGGGACCTCGCTGCTGGCGATGCTCGCGGTCGAGGCTGCGCCGGAGCGCCGGGCCCCCGCCGCCACCATCGTCTGGCTGATGATGATTGCCGGATTCATCGTGACAGCGGTGACGGCCGGCAGTCTGCTCGATCCTTTCAGTCTTCCACGCCTCGTGGCGGTCACGGCTGGCGTCGGGGCAACCGCCTTCCTGGTGTCGGTTGCCGCGCTGCATGGTCTCGAGCGACGCTCGGTGCAGCGGTCCGCCACCGCAGCCTTCGTGCCCCAGAGCACACCTGCCGCCCAGCGCGAACCGTTCCTACCGGCGCTCCTCGAAATCTGGGCGGAACCCAAAGCACGACGCTTTGCAATTTTCGTCTTCGTCTCGATGCTTGCTTACAGCGCGCAGGATCTCATCCTCGAGCCTTTCGCCGGGCTCGCCTTTGCGATGACGCCCGGCGAAACGACGAAGCTGGCCGGCACCCAGCATGCCGGTGTCTTCGTTGGCATGGCGATCGTCGGATTGATCGGCGGCGCCTTCGGTGTTCGGGACGCGCGAACGCTGCGAGGCTGGACGATCGGCGGCTGCCTTGGCTCGGCGCTGGCGCTGTTCGGCCTCGCACTTGCCGGTCATGCCCAAGGGGATTGGCCGCTCTCGGCCAACGTCTTCTGCCTCGGTGTCGCCAATGGCGTCTTTGCCGTTTCGGCGATCGGCTCGATGATGGGGCTCGCCGGCGAGGGGCGACGCGCGCGCGAGGGAACGCGCATGGGCATTTGGGGCGCGGCGCAGGCGATCGCATTCGGAATTGGTGGTCTCCTCGGAACGGTGCTCGTCGATGTGGTCGGATCGTTTGGCGTCGCACCGAACGCGGCCTACGCGGTCGTCTTTGCATTGGAGGCCGGGACGTTCGTTGTCGCGGCGGTCCTGGCGGCGCACATCGAGGCGGTCGGGGTGCCTGAGCAAGGGCTCGTACTCGCCCGCAATTCGCCTGGCATGCGATCGATGAGGGAGTAGGTCATGGTGAGCCGCGAAACGCTCTATGATGCCATTGTCGTCGGCGGCGGCCCCGCCGGAGCGACCGCGGCCGAAACTCTCGCGCGCAATGGACGCCGCGTCGCGCTCCTGGATCGGCAGGGGCGCATCAAGCCGTGCGGGGGAGCCGTTCCTCCTCGCCTCCTCGAGCAATTCACCATCCCCGAGGAACTGGTGGTCGCGCGGATCGGAACGGCGCGGGTCATCGCCCCCTCGTCGGCGTCGGTGGACATGGTCATCGACGGAGGTTCAGTCGGAATGGTCGATCGCGAACATTTCGATGCCTATCTACGCGATCGGGCGGCGCGAAGTGGAGCGGTTCGGCTCACGGGCCGGTTCCGCGAACTCGCGCAGTTGGAGGATGGCACCGCCGAAGTCGTCTACGAGGGGCTCGGCAACGAGACATCGGGAGCCCTCCACCGGGTGCGAGCGCGCTGCATCATCGGAGCGGACGGGGCGCGATCCGCGGTGGCCGCGCAGGCCATGCCGGCTCAAGGCAATCCACCTTGCGTCTTTGCCTATCATGAAGTGATCGAGGCTCCGTCCGCCGGGAGTGGGGCGTTCTATGGCGCCGAACGGTGCGACGTCTACTACCAAGGGCATCTCTCACCGGACTTTTATGCCTGGGTTTTCCCGCACGGCGCGACGGCGAGCGTCGGGGTCGGCAGCGCACAAAAGGGCTTTTCCTTGCGCGGCGCGGTTCGCGAATTGCGCGCGACATCGGGTCTCGACGCGTCGATCACGGTGCGGCGTGAAGGGGCGCCGATACCGCTCAGACCGCTCAGGCGCTGGGACAACAGGCGTAATGTGGTTCTCGCGGGTGATGCGGCGGGCGTCGTTGCGCCTGCCTCCGGCGAGGGCATCTACTACGCGATGCTAACGGGCCAGTTCGCCGCAGAGGCCGCCGAGGCTTTCCTCGAAACAGGCAGGCCTCAGGCACTCGCCATGGCCCGCAAGCGCTTCATGCGCGAGCACGGACGCGTGTTCTGGATCCTCGGGATCCTGCAGCACTTCTGGTATCGCAATGACCGACGTCGCGAACGCTTCGTGGCGATATGCCGTGATCCGGACGTGCAGCGCCTGACGTGGCAGTCGTACATGCACAAGAAGCTCTCGAGGGCGAACCCGCTTGCTCATGTCCGCATCTTCCTGAACGATCTCGCACACCTCCTGGGAATGCGGCCGATATGACCCCGCGCAATGCGTCGCCCCTTGAAAGCCGAGAGGGATGAATGCCAGAGGCCTTGCCATCGACCTGGATCGTCGATTTGATCCTCATGTTGATGCTCGCAGAGCTGGTGGCCCTGACGGTCGCGAGACAGCTCTGGGGACGCGGGCCAAAATTCGCCGACGTCGCGCCCAACCTCGCGGCAGGGGCAGCCCTGGCGGCAGCGCTGCGAGCCGAACTCGCGGGGGAGCATTGGTCGTGGATGGTGGCTTGCCTTACGGCGAGCCTCGGGTTCCACCTCATCGACATCACCCTGCGGATGCGGACGACGGCGAGAGAGCCCTGACCGGCGTTCTCGATCAATTCTTGGAATTCAGGCGCGTGCCAGGGCGCGGCACGGGAAGCGTCTGAGACAACCGGCTTTCGGCGCCAGGTCACGCTTCGTGCGATTTCCTGCGCGAGCCTCCATGTTCTCCGTTCGAAGGAGCGATCGAACCGATATCGCGGTCCGTTATCATCCGGTACGTGCGTCCGATGTCGTCGAGCAGACCCCGCCGCACCAGCTGGCGCGCCGCCTCGTGGGTACTTTCGATGGCATTGGCCACCCGCCAACCTTCCAGCGCCGCCATTTCCTTGTCGGTGAAATTCACGATGACGCAGTTCTTGTTGACCGGCGAGCCCTCGTCTTGCATCGCACCCTCCCTTGCCACGCAATGGAGCTTATCGTCGCTCCTGACGCGCGGACTTCGGTGGTGGATCGGGAGAGGTCCATGCCAACTACCCGAGGAACACTGCCAAATGACGACGAGGCCACCCTTTCCACCGAACCAACGACATTAAAGCGTGCGTCGCCTCCAGCGTCTATAAGTGGAAAATACGTATCCTGGAGCCTCCGGAGCTAATCCACGATCAGAACTCGGACTCACTTGCCGATCTTGAGCATCATCCGCACAATGTCAGAGAGGCGCGACGCGCCCATCTTTTCGCGAATGTGCGCCCTGTGAATCTCGACTGTCCTCTGGCTCAAACCGAGTTCTCCCGCGATCTCCCGATTGCTGCGACCGAGGATGAGGTGGTCGACCACTTCGCGCTCGCGATCGGTGAGGCTTTCATAGCGACGAAGGATGTTTTCGACCGGCTCCGGTGCAATGCTGCGCTTGCAGGCCACCTGGAGGGCCGAATCGAGAGCGCGCAGGAGTTGATCCTCGGATCCGGGCTTCTCGATGAAGTCGATCGCTCCGGCGCGCATTGCTTCTACCGCCGAGCTGATATCGCCATGCCCCGTCAGGATGATCAGCGGGATGTCCGGCGCGTTGCGTCGCAAGTGACGCTGCAAATCCAGCCCCGACATCCCCGGCATGCGCAGATCGAGAAGCACGCACTGGTGGCCCGCCCCCGAATGCTGGGCCAGGAAGTGCTCGGCCGACTCGAAGGATGATACGGAATAGCCATGCGCGAGGAGCAGAGCGCACATGGATTTGCGGACAGCCGCGTTGTCGTCGACGACGTTGACGTGGAGGTCCCTAGCGGCTTGTGCCATCACCCGCCTCCATGATGGGTAATGAGAACACGAACTTGGCACCGGACTGCGTCGGCTCCAGCCAGATGCGACCGGAGTGGGCCTCTATGATGGTCCGGCACAGCGACAGCCCGATCCCCATTCCGAACTTCGATCTGCTCTGGAACGGTTCGAAAAGCACGTCGCGGATCTCGGGGTCGACGCCACAGCCGGTGTCACTCACCGAAACACACACCTGGTCGCGCGCAGCCCAGGCCGCAATCACGAGCTTTCGCTGGGGCGAGTCCTCCATCGCAGTGATGCTGTTGTGTACGAGGTTGAGCACCACTTGTCCGATCTGAACCGGGTCGGCCAGAACGCGCGGCAGGTTTGCGTCGAACGCCAACTCGAGCGTCGGGGGCGGCCCCTTGCCCGAGTTGAGACCGGCACCGAGCCCCTGGCGAATGGCGACGTCGAGATCAATATAGTCACAAACCAGTTCACCGCTCGCGATGAAGTCACGCAGCCGGCGGACCAGCTCGGCAGCCCGCGCCGCCTCGGAGACGGTCTCGGAGATCAGATCATCGAGCAGGTCCGGAACCGCGTGCCCGGACGCCCGCAGCATCTGGCGACAGGCATTGACGTAGTTGGTGACGGCGGCCAGCGGCTGAGTGAGTTCGTGGGCAAGTGCAGAGGCCAACTCGCCGAGGGCGCCTTCGCGCGCGGCATCGAGCAGTTCGAGACGCAAGCGCGCCTCGTGGGCCTGGGCTTCCTTCTGCGCTCGAACGGCCTCGCGCTCTCGTTCCAGACTGTTGAGCGCGAAAAGGGCGCGCCGGAGAATGCGGAGGGCCTCCTTGTCCTGCGGCGTGAACGGGCGACTGCGCCCAACGCGCTCCTCGCGCCAGAGAGCGAACGAACCGCGCGGAGAAAGCCGGATGGTGCCGTCGGCTAGGCGCTGCTCGAGCTTCTCCGGCTTGCCGGCCCACCGGATCGTCTCCTCGAAGTGGTCGCGGGTCAGCAGCATGAAGTCGGCCCGGTCCTCAGACAGCTCGAGCAATGCCGCCCCGGCTGCGGCCTTCCACTGTTCCGGGTCGAGAGCGATGTCATCCGAAAGATGGTCCGTCACGAAAACCCCGTTCGTGCAGCGCTGGATCAGTTCATCACAGTTGAACAGGGGGACGGGCACGTTGCCACGCACCATCGTCCTCTCACCGACCCGCAGGACGAGGCCGGACGCGCCGATCAGGTTGCGAACCATGAGCGAACACCTCTCGACGGCACCGCCGAGGCCGTTGTAGCGGCGCGCGGCCTGCTCGAGCGAGAAGGCGACGCGTTCTGCCAGCACACTCTGACGCAGCTTGGTGCGGTTCTCGATGCTCTGGAGCAGGGTCGAGATCATCACTCCGAGAAGCTCGCAAAGCCTGAGGCGGCTCGATGGCACCTGGTGCGGGCTGTAATGGTGGCAGGCGATCAGCCCCCAGAGGCCGGCGTTGCTCACGAGCGAGATCGAAAGGCTGGCCGCCACGCCCATGTTCCGCAGGTACTGAACGTGCACCGGGGCGACGGCACGCAACTTGGCATGGGTGAGGTCGAGGGGCATCCCGCTCTCGGCATCGACCGCGACGCCTTGCTCCGAGACGATGGCGATCGGTCGCGCATCGATGTCGGGAATCGTACGGATGACATTCAGGAGAAAATGGCGTCGCGCCGGATCGGGGATGTCGGAGGCCGGATAGTGCATGCCGAAGAAACTGTCCGGTCGACCCGTTGCCTCGGCGATGACCTGGCCGTGCTGGTCCTCGGCGAAGCGGTAAACCATGACGCGATCGAAGCCCGTGACCTCACGGATGAGGCTGGCACTGATGCGTGCCAGTTCCTCGATACGGTCGGCCCTTGACAACTTGCTGATGATCCGGCGTCGCAGTTCCTCCTCATAGTACAGTCCGATCGGAGCAGGGTCGGGGCGCATGAATTCGAGGATCACGAAACCGCGGTGGCGGTGCGCGAGGCATTCGAGTGGAGTTTCTTGTAAGGCGTTGGTGACCTTGATGAAGACCGGGTTGTAGGCATGTGGTGTACCCGGCTCCAATGGAAACGCCGAGATCATCGCCCAAGTGGACTCACCGAGGACTTGCGCCAACGGGCGCGAAAAAACTTCCTCGAGGCTCACCGGAAGATAATCTCCGATGTTCCGGCTGGCATAGACCACCTCGAGGTCGCCTTCGCGTGCTGCGAGAAGGGCTCCTTGCGGTTGGACGTGGCCGATGAGATGGATCGGCTCGGTGTCGCAGGCGTATAAGTCGACGGGCTGCATTTCATCACCACCCGGGCAGTCGTGTCGAACCGCATCCGGTCGCGGTGGCCGCAAGAGAGCCGAGACCATGGCTTTCACCCGCTGGTGCGAGCAAGTGCTCCGCCAGCGTCGAAAACGTCCGGCAGGCGGCGGTGACCGCCGAAAGCCGGCCGTCGTCGTCGAGGGCAACGCGGTCCAAAAGTGCGACCGTTGCCTTCCAACGCTGCGGACCATGGCTTCGGCACCATGCCCAATAAGATTCCGGCGCGAACTCGGCAGAAAAGAACTTCCGGCAGTTGGGCTCGAGCACAGCGCCTCCGAGGACCGACCCCTCGACGACATAGAGAACTCCGATGAGCGCGCCGAGATCGTCGATGGCGGGCAATTCCGGCTCCCGTCGGGTCGCCGATCCGAAGATGTAAGTGGCATCGTCTCGGGCGGTGAGTGACGCGAGGTCGCCAGCCAGCAGCTCGGCTCGGGGGGCATAGTCGAACGGGGCGATCAACGCGTCCGAGGATGCGCAGGCCTCCACGACAAGGCGATCGAGTGCTCGGTAGTAGGTCAGGAAGCGTGCCGTGAGGTCGATGAACGTGGAGCGATCGATGCTCGCCTCTCCGAGCTTGGCGAGCGCAGGAAGACTATCGAGCCGCTCGTGCAGGGCGCGCGTCTCCTCACGCAGGACGTGGCGCAATCTGGGGGCCGGCTCCAAAGTCAGAGGCACATCATCCATGGCTGCCTACCTCGCGCGAACATGTCCTCGAGCGTCTGCCGTCTCAGCGGTTCCGTCAATGGCTGCATGACCGGTCGACGAGGTCCTTGGCGCACGGGATGAGGCGGTCGAGGACCTTGGCCGAACAGAGCACGCCGGGCATTCCGGCGCCCGGGTGCGTGCCCGCGCCGACGAGATATAATCCTCGAGGCCCCTCGGCGCGATTGTGGAAGCGAAACCAGGCGGACTGGGTGAAGTGGGGAGCCAGTGAGAAGCCAGTGCCCTGGAAGCTCAGGTAGCGCTCAGCGAAATCCTCGGGTGTCATGTAGAAATCTCCCGTGATCGACTCGCGAAGTCCCGGCAGGATCGTACCGTCGAGAGCCGACACGATGCGCTCGCGCAGGCGCGGCCCCTCGCGCGACCAGTCGATGCCGGCCCCGAGGTGCGGAACCGGACAGAGCACATAGAAACTGTCGCACCCTGGCGGAGCGAAACTGGGATCGGTCGCCGTCGGGCGATGGAGGTAGAGCGAAAAATCGTCGGCCAGCACCTGGCGTCGGTAGATGTCGTCGAGCAGACCGCGAAAGCGCTCCCCCATCCAGATCGTATGGTGTGCAACGTCCGGGTAGGTTCGCCGGGTTCCGAAATAGAGCACGAAAAGCCCCATCGAGAGGCGCGCGAAGCGCTGCTTGAGGCGGGCGCTCGTTCGCGTCTCGCCGCTCGCCAGCATGGTTCCAAAGAGGTGCATCGGGTCGGCATTCGAGACGATGATGTCGGCCTCGAGCGTGCTGGCATTGTCGAGGGTGACGCCCGTCACCCGGCCATCGGAGACGAGGATGCGTGTGACGGTCCGCCCGAGGCGAAGTCGCGCGCCCCGTTCCGCAAGGAGGTCGACGAGGGCCCGCACGATCGCCCCGGTGCCGCCCATGGCGAATTTGATCCCGTCGCGGCGCTCGAGGAAGTGGATCAGCCCGTAGATGCTCGTCGTCTGGAACGGACTTCCGCCGACGAGCAGGGGTTGGATGGAAAATGCCTCGCGCAGCCGCGGGTTGCGAAGGTAGCGGCAGACCATGCGCCAGACGGTGTCGTGGGCGCGCAGGCGCAAGAGCCGACCCGTCTGCCCGAGCATGGCACGGACGTCGTGGAACGGGACGTCGGAGAGGTCCTCGAAACCGGCTTCGTAGAGCTTGCGGGAATGCTCGAGGAGGCGCAGATAACCGTCCGCGTCGGCAGGCTCGAAACGCCTGATCTCGGCGAGTGTGTCCTCGACGGTGCCGCCGTAGTTGAAAACCGAGCCATCGGGGAACCGGAACCGGTACCAGGGGTCGAGCGGTACGAGCCTGACCCGGTCAGCCATGCGCACGCCCATCAGCTCGAACAGTTCCTCGAAGAGTGCCGGCGCGGTGATGACCGTCGGTCCGGCGTCGTGCCGAAAGCCGTCCCGCTCGAAGACCTGGGCCCGGCCACCCGGCTCTTGCTGGCGCTCGACCAAGGTGACGCGGTAGCCCTTCGCGAGCAGGCGGATGGCGGCGGCCAGACCTCCGAAGCCGGCGCCGATGACGACCGCGCGCGGCCCCGTGGCCGAGCCTTGGCGTGCATGCTCCTCTGCGACGACATCAAGTGACACGGTGGGGCTCCAGCAGTTGCGCCGTGCCGAGCGCCCTCAGATCACGGCTCGCCGTGCAGAAGCACACGATGCGCAGTTGTTCGATGACCACCTCGAGCTGTTCGACGAGGCGTTGCGGTCCCTCGACGGCTCCCGCGAGCAGGGCGGCGGCCTGGCCAGCGAGATCGGCCCCGAGCCGGAGCGCCTTGGCCGCGTCGATGCCCGTACGTATGCCGCCCGATGCGATGATCGTGGCCTCGGGGCATGCCGCGCGCACGGCGAGCACCGAGTCCGCGGTCGGGATGCCCCAGTCGCGGAAGGCGATGGCGATGGCACGCGCACGGCTGTCGCGTGCCCGTTCGGCTTCGACCGCGGCCCAGCTCGTGCCGCCCGCGCCAGCCACGTCGAGGATCGAGACGCCCGCATCCACGAGCTGGCGGGCGACCGGGCCTGACAGGCCGTTCCCAACCTCTTTGACCACGAGTGGCACGTCCAGGCCGCGCGCCAGTCGCTCGATCTGCCCGAGGACGCCGCCCCAGTTGCGATCTCCACCGCGCTGAACCGCCTCTTGCAGCGGATTGAGGTGGACGATCAACGCATCGGCCTCGATGGACCCGACCGCGCGTTTGGCGCGTTCGAGCGGGTCGGGCCACTGGATGAGCTGGGCGGCGCCGATGTTGGCGAGAATTGGCACGTCCGGAGCGAGCCGGCGCAACGATGCATCGAGGCCGGGCATCGCTCGGGTCCCATCGAGTGCAACACGCTGCGAGCCGACGCCGAAGGCCACCCCGACCGCGTTTGCGGCCTCGGCGATGGCTTGGTTGATGTGCTCCGAGAGATGCGGCCCACCGGTCATCGAGCTGACGAGGAGCGGGGCGGCGAGGCGGCGCCCGAGGAACGTCGTCGAAAGATCGATCTGGTCGAGATGGAGTTCCGGCAAGGCCACGTGCGCGAACGAGACGCTTTCCAAGCCGGTCGTGACCCGACGCGCCTGCACGTCGCCCTTCAATACGGCTTCGATATGCTCGGCCTTGCGTTCCAGTATTTCGTCCATATGGGTTCTCGCACGGGCACGGCCGAGCGGTCGATTCCGCTGGTCGTCCGGCCCCTCAACACACTACGTGATCGTCTCGGCCGCAGATCAAGTTTTTCACGGACCTGCGAGGACCACGCGGCAGACGACGGAAACCGAGGCGCTCGAGCCCGCGCCGCGACCGAGGCGCGTGGTGCCGCCTGCCTGACGTGGTCTTGCTTCAGCAGTGCCCTCAGGTGCATGGGATTGGCCCTCGATTTCACGCACGCCCCCGCCTCCGCCTCCTAATCCACGTCCTCGGGTCGCGAACTTCGATTTCCGACGACCGGCTGCCGCCGCACGATGCCACAACGTCGAGCCATCTCCCCACCGACTAGGCTTCCTGTGGCGCCCCGGCCGACCCTGAAATACCATTCCACCGGGACCACGCGATGGGGACCAGGCGACCCCAGGTTCGCGCCTCGCATGGTCGCGAACGAGAAATAGGTTGTTTCTCCGATGGTCTATCCCGGATCCGAGAAAGAGCACGTACTTCGCCGCACCGGCACCTCGCCGGCCGGTCGGCGCTCGCCGACAGATGAGCCGGCCGGAGGGGCGTCGCCCCGCCGGTTCGCTGGTTGGCGGCTCCGAACTGGCGCGGCGGGTGTAATCGTGCTCGCACTGCTCGGCGTCTCGTTCGCCGCTCCCATCCTTACCCAGTCCGCCAGCGCGCGCAAAGTGGAAGGACGCTGAAGGGCGGCATCGATTTTCTCTCGCCGATGGTGAGCCCGCCGGGCCGATCCCGGTGACCATCACCATCGATGGCGAGGAGCACCTCATCGACGCCGTTACAAACTACCTCGGCCTCTACGAGACACGCGAGTTCCCGCTCGCGCCCAACCAACCGCCCGTTGGCCGACTGATGGCGGGAAAAGGCGGCCGTGTCGCATATCCGGGTCGCGCGGTGAATTTTCATCTCGAAGGCTCGCGGCGCATCATCGAGACGATGCTGGCAGGATGCGACCTGTCGTTGGCCGCCCGGGCGCCCTGGATCGAGGGCAGCACGAGCCCTCCCGCACAGTGATAGCGGCCACGACGCCGTGGCCGTTCCGCAGACCCCTCTCGCCGACAGCCCGCGCGGCCGGGCCTTGCGGCCTCGGCTGGTGCAGCCGCGGCGCGAGAGCGCCCATGACGCCAAGCAATTCAGGGGACCATACGTGGCCAGCTCAATCGAGTGGCAGACGGCGCAACCGTCCGGGTGCCATTGGATCGTGGTATTTGTTGTATGGCCCCTGGTCGAGATAGAGCTCGTGCGCATGCGCAAGCTTGGCAGGCGAGAGCGTGATCCCGAGCCCCGGTCCGGTCGGGACCGGCAAGATATTGTTTTTCGGGCGAAACGGGCCTTCCTCGATCACATCGATCGGTTGCCAGCGAAAGAGCGACTGACTCGGGTAGCGAATCCAGGGGGTCGCGGCGGAGAGATGCAAATAGGCGGTGGAGCCAATGCCGCTGTCGCCGGAATAGCACCAGAAATCGACCGCCATCGCTTGGCAAGCGGCAACGAAGGCCTGTGTCGCACGAAACCCGCCATGGCCCGCAATGCCGGTCACCAGCGTATCCGGCACACCGAGCCCGACAACTTTCGGCAGGTCGATGTTGTGAGACGAAAAACGCAGGCGCGTGTGCGGGCGCAGCCTGGCGAGTTCCTCGTAAGTGCCAACCGGGTCCTCCCAGTTCGCGACGCCGAGCTCTTCGAATGCTGGCGCAATCTCGCGGGCCGTGGCGAGCGAATGGCCGTGATTGGAATCGATCCGGATCGTCACGCCGTCGCCAAGCCGCTTGCGGATCGCCTCGATCATCGCAATCGAGGCCTTCGGGTCCGGGCAATGCGCCGTCTTGCCCTCGAACACCGTCGCCCCGTGCTCATCCTGCATCCGCTGGCAATAGTCCGCGACGTCCGCGGGCGTCGATTCCCCGCCAACCGCACCGATCTTCGGGCGGTAGGCGAAGTACTCGCTGAATGCGACCTCGGAACGGGCCATACCGCCGAGCAGCTTCCAAACCGGCTGGTCCCACGCCTTGCCACGCAAATCCCAGAGCGCCATCTCGAGGCCGCCGAAGGCGTCGATCACCCCGCGATCGACAATCGACTGAACACCTTGTTGCGATGGCAGGCACTTGAATTCGGCTCCGACGATGTCGAGCGCGTCGTGACCGACCAGAGCATCGGCAAAGGCGCCGTTGATGAGCCTGGCCGCCCCTGCCCCGGGCGCCTCGCCGATGCCGGTCAACCCGTCCTCGGTCGTCACCTGGACGATGCTCTGCGTGAACCCCGGCAAGGTGCCGTAGGACCACCAATAGGGCGCCTCGAGCGGAATGTTGACGGGCGTTGCCGCGATTTTGGTGATTTTCACGGCGTTGCCTTTGCGCGCTCAGAGCCGACGTTCCAGGCTTGCGAGCCGACCTCCACACTGGTGGACCGCCGCTCGATGGCAGGATCGCGCGCTCAGGCCGGCAGATCAAGTTTTTTTCTCTCCAAGCGCGCTCCGCGATCGATGAGGTGGGCGGCGGGGCCGCTTGGACTTGATCTATATCAAGGCGCTGGCCCGGTGCGAGGCACTACGAACGTCCCCAAGCGTGGACAAAACCGATCCCAGGCAAGGAGAACGACACGATGAAAGTGCCAAGTTCCGTCATGATTGCCGCATGTCTGCTGCTGGCCTTCCAGGCACCCACCGCGAGCGCATTGACCTTGAAGGGCGGTGCCAAGGCCTGTGTCGCGGCGTGCGATGCCGAGCTTGCGGTCTGCATGGCCAGCGCCACCAATCAATCCGCCAAGAAGGCCTGCGAGGATGCAGCCAACGCCTGCAAGGCGCGCTGCCAGACTCGGCTCGTCGAATAGGGGGGAGAGGCAGATGATCTTACTTCGAATGACTGCGGCGCTGGTTCTCGCGCTGGTGATCGCGGCGCTCCCCCTGACCCCAGCCGAGGCAGGCGGTCGCACCATCAAGCGCGGCAACTCGTTCGAGTTCCAGCTCGAGGGCAATCCCTCGACGGGCTACGTTTGGCGGCTCAACGTCGTCAAGTCGTCCGGAATGGAGGCGATAGAGCTGGTTTCGATCGGCTACCGCACGAGTTCCAGGAGCGGTTCAGGCAAGGTCGTGGTCGGCGCGCCGGCACCCTTCTACTTCCAGGTCACCTGCGTGAAGGAGGGATTTGCCAATCTGATCTTCGACTATGTCGGTCCGAGCGGATCGGTCGCCAGGTCGCACGAGACCTGGATCCGCTGCGACTAGAATTCCGGTTCCGACACCTGCCTGCCCATCGCCGCGAATTCGAGAGCAGGTGTCGGAGCCGAGGGTGAACTCGTAATTTCCCGGCTTTGATTTCCATTTTGCGCCTGACGTTTGGCTCCCTCGCAAGCCGCAACCGGGTCCAGAACGTTGGGCAGGCCAGACGATTTTGCCGCGCAACACCGCGCCTCGATAACTCTTCCCCGATGGGTTCGCAATTGCGGCAATCGATGGGACGAGCCTCTCGATCTCAGCCTCCACATCGGGTCGAAAGACGCGCGCAGCCGGTCGGCCGCAGACTTGCGCCCGTGCCCCATCAGGACGTGCCGGCGGTCGCCATGGCTCTCGATAGGCGGGCGATGGCCGCATCCATGTGAGCTGCGATGGCCTTGCGGTATGCACGCCTGTCGCGGGCCTCGAGAGCGGCGCAGATCGCACGATGCTCCTCGATGGTCTGGAGTGAATCTTCTCGCTGGAATTTCCCGCGAACCCGCGACACCAGCAGCAGCGTGTTGACGCGGCCGTAGGTGTCGATGAGCAACCGGTGACGGCTCGCAGCGAGGATGGTCGCGTGCATCCGGTCGTCGAGGGTGATGAATTCGCGCACGATCTCTTGATAGTCGCCCTCGGTCAGGAGCGCTTCCATGCGCCCGGTGAGGGCAGCGACCTCGGCGACTTCGTCATCCTCGATCCGATCGATGATGAAATCGGCGGCGCCGACCTCGAGCATGCGGCGTACCTCGAAGGCCTCTCGTACTTCGCGCTCGTCGACGGAGCTGACGAAGGTTCCGCTGCGCGGGCGCACGGTGAGAAGGCCTTCGCTCTCCAGTCGCTGGACCGCCTCGTTGAGCGGGGTTTTGCTGACGCCCAGCTCGCGCGCGAGCTGGTTGAGGTCGAAGCGTTCGTCCGCCTGGAAATACCCTTCGACAATCAACGCCTTGATCTGCTCGTAGACGCGGTCCCGAATGCTGCGGACCTCGATCTTTCGGGGCGGTGATTTGCTTGTTTCGAACATGGTCGGCCCTATGGTGCTCGACGGCTGGAAGGTCATTGCGAGGTCATCGTCCAGATGGCGCCCGCCGGCAATCTTACGCGCACGCGGGCGCCGACGACCAGATTACCCGAGGCATTGCGCGGAAAAAGCCCCTCGAGCGTCGTGCCGTAGAGGTCGAAGCGGGCGCGAACGTGCTCGCCGAGATAGATGCGCGCCGTGACGGTGGCATCGAAGGCGTTCGGCCCGTCGCCGAGCGCCACCTCGCCGGGGCGGATGGTCAGGATGGCCGAACCCTCCCTCACTTCGCCCTGCTCGACGGCAAGCCGCCCGAAGTCGGTGCTCGCCATTCCGCCCGTAATCCGCGCCGGCCACAGGTTGCGAGCCCCGAAAAACCGCGCGATCCGGGACGAGGCTGGCCGCTCGTAGAAGATGTGCGGGGCATCCATCTGGTGAATGTCGCCGTCGAACATGACGGCAATGGTGTCGGCCAGAACGACAGCCTCGTCCTGATCGTGCGTGACGACCAGTGTGGTGATGCCCATGCGACGCTGAATGCTGCATATGAGTTCGCGCATCTCCTCGCGCAAGTGCGCATCGAGCGCGCTCAAGGGCTCGTCGAGCAGCAGCACGCGCGGCTCGATGACGAGGGCGCGGGCCAGCGCGACACGCTGCTGCTGGCCACCGGACAGCGCGCCCGGACGTCGGTCCTCGAAGCCTTCGAGCTGCACGAGCGCCAGCATCTCGCGGACCTTGCGGGTCCGCGTCGCGCGATCGATCCCGCGCTGCCTGAGGCCGAAGGCGACGTTTTCGCCGACGGACATATAGGGAAAGAGCAGCGGCTTCTGGAACACCATCGCGCAGTCGCGGCGCTCGGCGGCAAGCGGTAGAACGCTCTCGCCGTCGAAGCGGATGTCGCCACCGTCGGGGCGCAACAGACCGGCGATCAACTTCATGGTCGTCGTCTTGCCGCAGCCGGACGGGCCGAGAAGTGCGGTCAGCCGTCCGGGCGCCAGCTCCATGTCGATGCCGTTGACGGCCGCTGCCCGCTGGCCCTCGTAACGCATCGCCAGCTTCTCGATCACGACATGCGTCATGCCCCGCCAAGCCCCCCGATCGACTGGTTGCGCCCGGTCAGATAACGCGCGGTCAGGATCAGCATGAGCACTCCGGGACCGATGAAGACGATGGCGATGGCGCCGGAAATGGCGAAGTCGCCGCTGCGCACGAAAGCATAGAGCAGCAGCGGCAAGGTCTGCACCTGGCCGCCGCCGATCAGAAGAGTGACGACATACTGGCTCCAGGAGATCAGAAAGGCAAAGAGGCCCGCGACCACGACGCCGGGAAAGATCGAGGGCAGCATGACGCGCCAGATGGTCGTCAGCGGCCCGGCGCCGAGGGTGCGGGCCTGCTCCTCGTACTCGGGATCGTAATTCGCGAAGACACCGGCAAGGATCATCGTAACATAGGGCGTCACCGGGATGAGGTGCACCAGAATGACGCCGGCCATGGTGTCAGCGAGGCCGAGCCGGATGAAAACCACGTGGATGCCAAGGACGACGGCGAGCGGTGGCACGATGGTCGGTGCGAGCACCAGGAACTCGACCAAGCGCTTGCCGCGGAAGTCGTAGAGTCCGATGGCGCGGCCAGCGGGGATGCCGATCAGGAGTGATATGGCGACGGTTCCACCGGCGATCACGGCGGAGTTCCAGAGCGCCGGCAGGATCGCGGCCGTGGGCGAAAAGACATAGGCCCAGGCCCGCGTCGACCAGACCGATGGCAGAAGTGATGGAAAGAACCAGTTGAAGGCGCCGGACCAGATGGCGAGCGGCAACAGCGGCAGGACCAGGAAGATCATCAGGGCGGAAAGGAACACCCAGCGGCGGAATTGCGGTCCGCCGAGGAATGCAAAGATCGTGTTCGGCCGCTCCCGCATCGCTCAGGTCCTGCCCAGGCGACGCGAGAGCGCCATGTAGCCGAGGATGAGAACCGTACTGACGGCCGCGATCACGATGCCCATCGCCATCGCTTCCGGTCGCAGGCCGAGATCGACGTCCGTATAGCGCTGATAGGCGAGGACGGGCAGCACGGTCGGAAACGTCTTGCCGAGCAGGTAGGGCACCTCGAAGGCGCCGAAAGTGAAGGCGAATGCGACGATCTGGGCGCGCATCACACCGGGCGCGATGAGCGGCAGAACGACCTGCGTCAGCCGCCGCCACCGGTTGGCGCCGAGCGATTGCGCAACCGCCTCGTAGTCGGCCCCGACCGATTGCAGGATCGCGAGCGTGATGAGGCCGATGAATGGAGTTTCCTTCCAGACGTACTGGACGATGACCCCGAGATACCAGTCGTCGTAGACCATCGCGGGAAAGTCGCTCGGACGCTCGATCAGCCCGCCGAAGTAGCCGAGGCGGGCGAGAAATCCGCTTTGCGACAGCAGGAGGAGGATGGCGACGGCGCCGACGACGTGGGGGATCGTCAGGTTCAGCTGAAAGAGGAATGTGACGATGCGCTTGCCCTTGAACGTCTCGCGCAGGACCAGCGCGCTCGCCACCGCGAGCACCGTCGCGATCGCGGTCGAGACGACCGAGATGTAGAGGGAAAGCGCCAGCGCGGTCCAGAACTCGTCGTTTGCAAAGACCCGGGCGTAGGCATCGAGGCTCGGGTCGTCGAGGCCGATGACCGGCATGTAGTTGAAACTGCGAAGGAGTCCGAGCAGGAGCCCGCCAACGAAGAGGGTCCCGATCACCAGCATGACGGGCAGGAGGAGGATGAACGCCTTCTTTTCCTGACCTGTCATGCGTTTCCCATGGGCTGCGAAAGGGCGGAGCGGCGGCACGCCGGGTCATCATGGACGCGCCGCCGCAAATCTCGTCACTTCTTGAGAACTTCCTCGCGCCAGCCGTCCTCGAGGGGCTTGATCCATTCCGAATTCGGCTGCGGCAGGGCGCCACGGGCCAGAGCGGCATCATCGACCACGGCAGGATGACGCGGCAAGTTCGCGAATTTCGTTGCCCATTCCGCCGGCACACGCGTCAGGTCGAGAGCGGTCCGCACACCCCAGACCTCCGGGCGCGATTTCTCGTATTGCGCCTCGGGCGAGATGAGGAAATTGGCGAGAACGATCGCAGCAGCCTTGTTGGCAGAGTTGAAGGGGATGGCGACGTAGTGCACATCACCCACCGTGCCGCCGTCGAGCACGTAGCTGCCCGTGGTCGGCGGGAACGTGCCGCTCTCGATGTCGGAGCCGACCGAATCGGGATGCGTTGCGAGCGTGAAGTCGACCTCGCCGTTGGCGAAGAGCTGGTGCATGGCGGCGCGGTCGGTCGGGTAGGTCTCGCCCTTGCGCCAAAGGGAGGGCTCGAGTTCGCGCAGCGTCGTCCAGACCTTGGGCGCGACACCGTCGAACACGGTCTGGTCGAAACCACCGATGAATGGTTTATACTCCCCAGCCTCGTGATAGAGCACGTGCTTGACGAAGAACATGCCGGTGAAATCGGGCAGCGCGGGATATGTGAACCGCCCCGGATTGGCCTTGGCCCAGGCGAGCAGACCCTCGAGGCTGGTCGGGGGGTTCGGCGTGCGGGCCTTGTCGTAGACGACCACCATCTGCGCCCGGCCCCACGGCGTCTCGCAGCCATCGACCGGAATGCCGAAGTCGAAGGCGATGGTGGGGTCCTGCCAGTTGATATTCGCGTTGTTCGGCATTTTCTCCATGTAGCCGCAGGTCAGCATGCCGGCCTGCTTCATGGTCTGGAAGTTGCGGCCGTTGATCCAGATCATGTCGACCGAGCCACCACTCGTGACGCCCGCCTCCTTTTCGCCGAGCACCTTGTTGACGGCGTCGACAGTGCTGTCGATGGCGACGCGATTGACGGTGATGCCATAGCGCTGCTGCATCTGCGGGTTCACCCAGTCCGACACGTAGGCATTGATCTTGGCGGACCCGCCCCACATGTACCAGTTCACGGTCTTGCCCTTGCCGGCGGCGACCAACTGGTCCCAGTTCATGGCGGCGACGTCGTCGGCTTGCGCCAATGGCGCGGTCGCGATCCCTGCGATGATCGCGCCAGCCGTCGCGATGGAGGTCAAGGCGGCTCGCGCCCCCCTGCCAGACAGGCTCGTGCTCGGCATGCTCAATTCCTCCCATTATCGCGGCCGGAACCTCTGTCCGGCTTTCGGATAGGCGACAAGCCCGGGCGCCTCAGACGCGTCCGAGCAACTTGTAGAGTTTCTGTTCCTCCACAACCATCGGGTGGGCGAGCGCCGCGCGGTGCGCCGCCTCCAGCGTCTTTGCTCCGCCCGCCTGCTCGGCCGCCCAGGCCCTGGCAAATGTTCCGTCCGCGATCTCGCGGACGATCTTGCGGAGCTTGTCCTTTTCCGCCTCGTCCTCATCCGGCGCGAGGCGTGCGGTCACCTCCTGGCCGTATTGGCTCGTGCGCGAGTGCAGCGTGATCTGATGGAAGAGGCCGATGTCTCGGTAGGCGCGCGCCGTCTCTATGCCCTCACCGGAGGCATAGAGTTCGAGAAGGACCGCCTCCGAACCGCAACCCGCCTCGGTCAACACCTCGTAGGCGCGCCGAACCGCATAGAGGAAGCCCCACTGCTCGGCGAAGAGGTCTATGATCGTCTCCTCCCGGAAACTGGACATGACAACGCCCATTCGCGTCGAGCCGATCGCCTTCGAGAGGGCGATGGTGCGGGCGAGCGCCTTTCCGGAGGCATCCTGCTCGACGCCGATGAGGCTTGGGAACCCGACGCCGGAGACGAACGTGTCGCGCACACCCTTGCCGATCATGCGTGGGGCGACCAGCACCACGTCGGCGTCGGCGGGTGGCGTGATGTGCTTGAAGAAGATATTGTAACCGCTGGCGAAAACGAGAACCACCCCGGGCTTCAGGTGCGGTGCGATCTCAGCCCGATAAATCTCCGGCATCACCTCGTCGGGCAAGAGGAGAAAGAGGACGTCGGCGCGCGCGGCGGCCTCGGCCAGGGGATGCACCGCAAAACCGTCCTCCCGGCATTGCTCGGCCGAGGCATCCGAGCGCGAGCCGACGATGACCTCGATCCCGCTGTCGCGCATGTTGAGCGCCTGGGCCCGGCCCTGATTGCCGTAGCCGAAGATGCAGACCGTTCTCCCCTCGAGGAGCGAAAGATCGCCGTCCTCGTCGAAGTACCACTGTGCCATCGCCATCTCCTGACCACTATCACGCTCTCTTTTGAAAAATCTAAAATGTTAGTCGAGTTGCGTCAACACCCCGCAGAACGCCTCTCGTTCGCTCCAGGCGACCGCATGGGCAGGGGCGCGCATGCGGGGCGCATCGGACGACGATTGCGTCGATCCGGCGCGATATGTCGGGTGTGGGTGGGATGACGCGACGACTGCCGAGATCGACACGGAGACGTGACGAGGAGTGTAGCGGGCTTGTGGGCGGCGGCTTTTTTTTTTCTCGCGACCCGACGCCCCGCGAGATGGTATCGGCGGGGGTGTGCCGGCCGGGCGATGGGCGATGCCCGACCGGCGTTCGCGCAAGATTCCCAACGGCTCAGACGCCGGCGGGGTTCTCCACATCGGCACCGATCTCGGCGAGGTCCTGGTAACGGTCGCCGATGCGGTGGTGGGGACGCCCTCCGGTTGCTCCGCCGAGTGCCACGATCAGTTCGTCGTGCCCGGGGGCATCGTGGATCGACATCTGGATGGTGAGGTAATGCGAACGACGGCCGGTATCGTTCTTGTCCATGAGAGGGATTTGCAGCTGGGTGTTGGCCGGCCCTCGTGAATTCGTGAAGCCGAGATAGCTCTTGGCGCCGACGGCGCGGCGGTAGAAATTGCCGAACTGGAGCGTATGGATGAGGGCGGAGGCGTGCTCGAGTTCGCAGTGCGTGCCGGCCATGCAGGCCTTGCCATAGGCCTCGATCCGGTCACTGCCGCCGGCGAGAGAGACGATCCGATCCGTCAGCAGCTTGCCCATCCCGGGTGCGATCGCCCGGATCTCGGGGCGCAGATCCTCGACATAACCTCTCCCCGCCCAGGGATTGCGCAACACGGCCGCGACCGCGATGAGGCGGAGCGGAGGGCTCGCGGCCCGCTCACCCTCCATATGGATTTCCTCGTCGTACACGACGAGCTTTCGCAGGTTCGGCGTCATATCACTCTCCGCTTGTGGTCGGGCCCCGTCGGCTTGACGATGCCCTCGGTCTCATCACCCATGTAGACCGCGAACTCGCCCTGGCGGGCCTCGTCGCAGTAGCGCTGCAGCATCGAGCGCATGGCCGGGTCGTGGATGCGATCGAATGGGATGTCGTCGAGCGCGAAGAACCGCGTGCCGGCGGGCGGCTCCCCTGAGGCGCGACCACGGTAGTAGATGGCGAACGAACCGGTGGGCTTGTCCTCGTAGACCGCATAGACGAAGTCGATCGCCGTCTCGAAGCCCGGCTGCCCATAGCACCGCGCAAGGTCATCCAGCCGGGATTGCCCACCGTCGCGGCCGACACTCGGGACGGTGACCGCACCGTGCTCACCGGACGTCTCGAGCAGGATCGCGCCTTCCCTTTCGTAGATCGCACCGACCACGGTGCCGCTGCGCCGCGCGACGGCGTCGACGAGCGGCTCCTCCACGCCGAGCGTGAAATATCGTCCCCGATAATAGCCGAGCGGTCGGCCATCGCTTCTCCCGATGGCGGTCACCCGGCCGATCAGAATGACGTGGTCGCCCGCTTCCATGCGGGAATGCCGGCTGCACTCGAGAAAGGCGAGTGCTCCCTCGAGAAGGGGAACACCGCTGCTTCCGGCGCGCCAGGGGGCGATCTCGAACTTGTCGGGGCGCTTGGTGGCAAAAAGGCCGGAGATGTCCTTCTGGTCGTCGGCAAGGATGTTTATCGCGAAGTTCCGCGCCGAGCAGAAGACGTGGCGGCTGGCAGCATTGCCGGCCACGCAAACGAGGACGAGGGGCGGATCGAGCGAAACCGAGGTGAAGGAGTTCGCCGTGAACCCACGCGGGGTTCCATCCGCCTCGAGGGCGGTGA
The DNA here is from genome assembly GCA_016125495.1 of Hyphomicrobiales bacterium. Taxonomy (NCBI): domain Bacteria; kingdom Pseudomonadati; phylum Pseudomonadota; class Alphaproteobacteria; order Hyphomicrobiales; species Hyphomicrobiales bacterium. The sequence continues at coordinate 39,775 of WGLQ01000020.1, forward strand.
TCACGGTCACCCCTGTCATGAACTGTCCGAGCACATCGCGCAAGGCGCGCTGATCGAGGGCGCCGTGCGGTGCCTCTGCGGGCTCGGTTGACGCGGAAAGATAATAATCGTTGTCGGCCCCCAGGCGCGGCGGGCCGGCGGGAGGCGGTGCCGGCGTCTTCTGGAAGTGCACGGGGTTGGCGGCGACACGCCAGGGCCGCGCGCCCGGTTCCGGATGCGCAAGTTCCGCGATCATGGCGCGGGCGGCAACGTGCGGATCGGCAAGGATGTCGGCGGCGTCGTTGACAGGGCCGTAGGGCAGCAGCCCGCCGAGGATCGCAGTCAGTTCCGCCTTGGTGTGCCGCCCGGTCCATTCGGCAACCGCCGCGTTGACGCGTTCGGCGTTCTCGCGCCGCCCGGTCTTGTCGGCGAGGCCCTCGTCGGCCGCCAGATCCGGACGCGACATGGCCTTCGTCAGGCGGCGCCAGAATTCGTCGTCCACCACACCGATCGAAACCCAGCCGTCGCTCGCGGGAAAAAGCCCGAATGGCGCCAGCAGCGGATGCCCATTGCCGACGGGCACCGGCGTCAGCCCCTCGATGTCCTGCTGGTAGACGATGCGCTCGCAGAGGCTGAGAACGGCATCGTACATGGCGAGGTCGATGAACTGGCCCTCACCGGTCAATTCGGCATGACGGATCGCCGCGACGATGGCGAACGACATCATCATGCCCGAAAAGACGTCGCCGACGCCGGGGCCGGACTTCAGCGGCGAGGCGGCATCCGGTCCGGTGATCGACATGAGGCCGCCCATCGCCTGGGCGACGACATCGTAGGACGGCCAATCGTTGTATGGGCTCTTGCCGCTGCGCGGATCGCCAAAGCCACGGATCGCGGCATAGACGAGGCGGGGGTTGACGCGCGCGAGGGCTTCGTAGGAGAGCCCCAGCCGCTCCATCACGCCCGGACGAAAATTTTCCACCAGGACGTCGGCGTCGCGTACGAGGGCAACCAGCGCGTCACGTCCCTCGGGCGACTTGAGGTCGAGCCGCACGCTCTTCTTTCCGCGATTGAGGGAGATGAAGTATCCGGCCCACTCACGTGCAGGATCATCGTCCCTATAGGGACCGTTGGTGCGGCTCGTGTCGCCCTCGGCGCCCTCGATCTTGACGACCTCGGCGCCATGGTCGCAGAGCATCATCGTGCAGTAGGGACCGGACAGCATCCGCGTCAGATCGAGCACGCGCACGCCCGCGAGAATGCCTCCCGTCCGCTGCGGCGCAGCGCCATCCCTTCCGGTCATCCCTCTGCCCCCGGCCGAACGTCATCGAGGAAGGCCAGCAACTCCGCGTTGAAGCGCGCCGGCGCCTCCATCATCGCCATGTGCCGCAGGCCGTCGAGGATCACTGTCCGCGCTCCCGCGATCTCACCCGCGATCGCCACCGACATGGCCGGCGAATTGCCATGATCCTCGCTTCCCGTCATCACCAGTGTCGGGCAAGAGATGGGGGGCTGGGGGGCGACGAGTTCGTCGACTCCCTCGACCAGGACCTGGTAGTTGAGAGGATAAATTTCCGGGTCGTTCTCGAGTATCCAGCGGCGCACCAGGTCCATCGTATCGCCGTGGTCGCGCCGGAAATCGTCCCCGAACCACCTCGTGAGCGCTGCCTCGACCGTCGCGGACGGTCCCCGGGCGCGGGCCTGCTCGACGCGCGCCGCGATCGCCGCGTGGGCCGCCGGGTCGCGGCGGTGCGCGGAATGGAGGATGGCCAGGGCCCAGAGACGTTCGGAATGGTCCATGGCGAAGCGGCGTGCGATCATGCCGCCGAGGGAGAAGCCCGCGACCGCGGCACGGGCAATGCCGATATCATCGAGGAGACCGGACAACTGCGAGGAAAAAACCGCGAGCGACGGGCGGGCGCCTGACGGCGGACTCTCGCCATGCCCGGCGAGATCGTAGGTCAGAACGCGGAACCTGGCGGCCAGGCATGGCACCTGCTCGCGCCACATGCCACGGTTGAGGCCGAGGCCGTGCACCAATGCAACCACGGGGCCGCTGCCCCCTGTCAATTGGTAGGCGGTGCCGTCCCGTGCCCTGCCAGACCTCGCGTTCATCGCCATGTGCTGCCCGCCGATGCTCAGCCGCCGAGAGGTTTATAGGCGACGACCTCGACCTCCACGCGGACGTCGACGAGGAGTTCGCCGACAACGGCCGAGCGGGCCGGGGGCTCGCTCGGGAAATACTCCCCATAGATCCTGTCGAAGCCGGGAAAGTCGCCGCGCTCGCGAAGCCATACCATGGCCTTGACGACGTCGCGGTAAGTGCAGCCGGCGAGCGCCAAAGTTCGGCCGATCTCGTCCAGCACGACGCGCGTCTGCTCCTCGATGCTGCCGGTCGTCATGACGGCGCCGTCCTTCATGGGGATCTGACCGGTCAGGAAGACGAAATCGCCAGCGCGAACGGCGCGCGACAGCGAGAGGGTGCGCCCGCCGATGACGATCGGATCACCGATCACGCGCTTTGCGTTCGCGGTGCGCGCGCCCGATCGGGCATCGTCGTGTTGGTGGCCGGTGGCTGGATCACTCATTCTTACAACCCGCTATAATCGGTCGCAGCCTAGCCGACGGACAGGCGCTCCGATTGTTCCAAAATAGTCACACGTTGGCGAAAAGTTTCGACTGCGTCCCCAGGGCTCATGGGTAAGCTGTCCATCATCCGATCACCCCGGCGAGCACGCCAAGCCAAGGACCAGGCCGATGAGCGACCTCCAGCGATATCAGATGCTGATCGACGGCGAATGGGTGGGCGCGAGCGACGGGCGCACATTCGAGAGCGTCAATCCCACCACGGGCGAGCCCTGGGCGCTCATTCCGGAGGCGACGGCCGAGGACGTCGATCGCGCGGTCAAGGCCGCCTGGCGCGCCTTCTCGCAAGGCCCGTGGTCCCGCACGCTGGCGAGCGAGCGGGGCCGCATGCTGCGCCGGCTGGCGGATCTGCTCGCCGAGAAATCGGAAGCACTCGGGCGCATCGAGACCATCGATACCGGCAAAATGCTGAAGGAGACGCGCTGGCAGGCCAAGTACATCGCCGAGTTCTTCAACTTCTATGCCGGCTGCGCCGACAAGGTGCATGGCGAGACGCTGCCGATCGACAAACCGGACATGGTGACGATGACGATGCGCGAGCCGCTCGGCGTCGTGGCGGCCATCGTGCCATGGAACTCCCAGATGTTCCTGGTCGCGGTCAAGATCGGACCGGCGCTCGCGGCCGGCAACACCGTCGTGCTCAAGACATCCGAGCATGCTGCCGCGCCGCTGCTCGAATTCGGCCGGTTGATCGAGCAGGCCGGCTTTCCGCCAGGGGTCGTCAACATCGTCACCGGCCACGGCGATCCGTGCGGGCGCACACTCACTTCGCATCCGCTGGTCGCGCGCATCAGCTTCACGGGCGGACCGGGGGCGGCGCGGCACGTGCTGCACAACTCGGCGGAGAATTTCGCCGAGGTCTCGCTCGAACTCGGCGGCAAGTCGCCGTTCATCGTGTTCGACGATGCCAATATCGAGAGCGCGGTCAACGGCTCGGTCGCCGGCATTTTCGGGGCGAGCGGGCAGAGCTGTGTCGCAGGCTCGCGCCTCTATCTGCACGAGCGGATCGCGGATGAATTCCTCGAGAGGATGATCGCCATCACGCGCAACATCCGGATCGGCGATCCGCTGGCCGAGGAGACCCAGATGGGTCCGCTCGCCACGACCGCGCAAATCGAGCGGATCGAAATGGAGGTCGCCCTCGCGCAGGAGCAGGGCGGCAGCCTGCTGCACGGCGGCAAGCGCCCGCAGTCGATGCCCCGTGGCTGGTTCTACGAGCCGACCATCATCTCCTGCCCCGATCAGAAGATGAAAATCGTCGACACGGAACTGTTCGGACCCGTGCTGAGCGTGCTGACGTTCCGAGACGAGGACGAAGTGGTGGATCTGGCCAACGACACCAGGCATGGCCTGGCGGCGGGAATATTCACGGGCAATGGCGCGCGCAGCCTGCGCGTCAGCAAGCGACTGCGCGCCGGGATCGTCTGGGTGAACACGTACCGCGTCGTCTCGCCGATCGCCGAATTCGGTGGCTGCAAGGATTCGGGCTACGGGCGCGAAAGCGGCATGCAGGCGATCTACGACTACACGCGCCCAAAGACGGTGTGGATCAATATTTCCGACCAGCCGCTCGGCAACCCGTTCGTGATGCGCTGATCAGAGGCGGGCGATGGCGGCGAGGGCATCGATCAATGATGCCGAGTAGGCCATGTCATAGCCCGCCTCGTTCTCGAGCACGCCGAGAAAGAGCGCGACCGTGCCGGTCTCCATGTCGACGAGGAGAAATTGCCCACCATACCCTCCATGACCGATCCAGCGGCCGTCGGTGAAGAGGTGACTGGAATAGCGCAGCCCCTGGCGCGGCGGAGCAAAGGCGGGCGCCGCCCGCGTACGCGCACGGGAAATGAAACCGGCATCTCCAACCGAGGGAACGCCTAGGCCGTCGCCGGAGCGCGCAAAGAGAAGACCGAAGCGGGCGACATCGCGCGCCGTCAGGCAGCCGCCACCCGAGAGCGCCGGAAATCCCTCGCGGTCGGTGCTCAAATGAAAGCATCCCTCATAGCCGGCCGCTTCCACGATGCGGCGCAGGCGCTCGCGCAGACCGCCACCGGTGACCTCGTCGACGAGCCAGGCGAGAACATCCGTATTGGCCGACTTGTAGGCGACCTCGAGGCGCGGCACGACGCTCTCGGCGCCCGTGATCGACGCGAGGTATGTACGAAGGGACGGCTCATCCCGACCCGCTGGCGGAAGCCGCCAGCCGAGTGACACCTCGTAGGCGTAGGCGTCGCAGAAGGGGTCCTCATAATCCTCCGTGAAGTCGTTCGCGACGGCCATGTCGAGCAGCATCTGGACGCTCGCGCGCCGGTAGCCGCTAGCGACGTCGGGTAAATAGGCACCCACGGGCCGTTGGGGATCGATCACACCCTCGGCGATGAGTTCCCCGAGAAGCAGGTTGGCGTGCATCTTGGTGATCGACTGGATCGAGTGGGGCTGGTCAGGAGCAAAATCGGGGGCATAGCACTCGTGGAGGATCGCGTCGTGCCGCGCCACGACGAGGGCCGAAAGGGTTGGCAGTTCCTCGAGGCGGCGCACCTCGGGATGGCTGGCGATCGCCCCGTCCGTTGTCTTGCGCAACTGGAGCACGCTGGCCGCCCGCATCTGGATCGACTGGCGGAACAGGCGGTGCGCGTTGTGAAAGCCGTGGCGGCGATGTGCCGGCTGGTTCCAGCGCTGCTTGTTGCCGTCGCCGACGGCGAGGTCCGGGTTGGCTGTTCGCTCCGGACAAGCCACGGTCAGGCACGCAAATGGATGAGCGCGTCCACCGCACAGACGCGATCGGCGTGGACGAACAGCGGATTGATTTCGATCTCGGCGAGGCGTTCGGCATTCTGGCGAGCGAATTGCGCGATGCCGGCGATCTCTCGGGCGATCGCCATCAGGTCAGCGGTCGGGCGGCCACGAAAGCCGCCGAGCAGCCGCGACGCTCGGAGTCCGGCAATCGCATCCGCTATGTCGGTCGGCGAGGACGGCAGCAGCAGCGTCACGCTGTCGCCGATCAACTCGACCAGAACGCCGCCGCTTCCGATCGTCATCGCCTGGCCGAACGCGGCGTCCGAGCGAACGCTGACGATCAGTTCGGCGAGCGGCTCGGGCTCCATGCGCTCCACCAGGAACCGGTCCGTCAGGCTGGCCGGACGGCGCTCGCGGACGCTCGCCTTCATCGCATCGACCGCCGCCGAAACGGCTTCGCCGGTCCGCAGCCCCAGAGCCACGGCTCCGAGTTCTGTCTTGTGGAGGATATCGGCGCCGAGCATCTTCAAGGCAACCGGAAAGCCGAGGGTGCCGGCGGCGGCGCTGGCCTGTTCACCGCTCGAAACCACGCCCCGTGGAACGCAGACGTCCGCCTCTGCCAGCATCGCCTTGGCGTCAGCCTCGTCGATCGCAACGAGCCCCGAGCAGGGCGAGGAGGCAAGGAGCGGCGCCGGCCGTTGCTCGCAGAGGCGCGCGCGCGCCGCGCGCCAGCGAACGGCCGCCGCGATCGCCCGCAAGGCCGCTCCGATCCCCTGCATCGGCGCGATGCCGCGCGCACGGAAATGGCGGCGCGTCGCCGGATCGATGTTTTCCGGCAGTGTGCTGCAGATGATTCCCGGAACGCCAGCCGCCCGAACAGCATCGGCGAACGCGTCGCCATCGGCAAGGTAGAAGGAGCGCGATTCGTCCAATCCCGCGGCGGGATAATCCTGGACCAGGAGCGCGACATCGCAGCCCCCCTCCAGCGCCGCCCTGAAGACGGGGCCGGTGCGCTCCGGCTGCCCCCAGATCGGTGTCGTATAATCGAGCGGATTGGAGACCGTCGCGATCGGAGGGAGAAGTGCGGCGAGCCTCTCGCGTATTGCCGGGGCGTGCTCCGGATAGGCGAGACCATGATCGTCACCGAGATCGGCGAGCATGGTCGCCCCGCCACCCGAACAGGTGAAGCCGGCGATCCGCGGCCCGCGCGGCGCCCCCGCGACGCAGAGCAACTTCAGGGTCTCGAGCAGATCATCGGGCTCGCGGACACGGATCACGCCACAGCGCTGGAACAACGCATCGTAGAGATCGTCCTCTCCCGAAAGCGAGCCAGTGTGGCTGGACGTCAGCGCCCCGCCGATCGCGGAGGAACCGGTTTTCAGTGCGACGATGGGCTTGCCGAGCGCGGCGGCCCTGACGGCGATTTCGGCGAACCGACGCACGTCGCGCAGGCCCTCGATGTGCAGGCCGACCGCACACACCTCCTCCTTCTCACACAGAACCTCGAGCAAATCCTCGATGGTGACGACCGCCTGGTTGCCGATGGAAATCATGTGGGTGAGCGGCGCCGAGCGCTGGCTCATCGTCAGGTCCGAGGAGAGCATGCCGCTCTGGGTGATGATCGCGGCGCCGTGGCCGGGTGTCTCGCCGCCGTGTGCGAACGGCCAGAGCGCGGTTCGCGTCAGGTAGTTTATGACCCCATAGCAGTTCGGACCAATGAGGGCCATGTCGCCCGCCGCTTCGACCAGCGCACGCTCGGCGGCGATGCCCTCGCTACCCGCCTCTCCGAAACCGGCCGTGTAGCAAACGATCCCTCCCGTGCCTCGACGCGAGAGAGCCGCCACGGTATCGATCGCCTGCGGCACCGGGACGGCGAGAAACACGGCATCCGGAGCCTCAGGCAGGGCATCGATGGAGGGGAAACATTCGATCCCCGCGAGCTGCTCGCGCTTGGGATTGACCGGCCAGAGGGCCCCCCCGAAGCCGATGCGGCGGGCCTCGCCGATGGCGACAGCCGCATCGCGTCCGCCGATGAAGGCGATGTGCCGGGGCGCGAGAAGCCGCTCGAGGTTCGTCCGGCGACGGATGGTCATGGAGGTGTTCGCGAACGCATGGTCAGACGGGCCGGCGGCGGTCACCGCAGGCAAGCATCCGGGCTCGCAAACGGCATGCTCGACGGTCATCGACCGGCTCATGCGCCGAGGGGGCGCAATGCCGCGCGCGAGATGATGTGTCGCTGAATCTCGGACGTCCCGTCCCAAATCCGCTCGAGGCGGGAATCGCGCCAGAGACGCTGCACCGGAATTTCCTCCATGAGACCCATTCCGCCGAAGATCTGCACCGTGTCGTCGGCCACCCGGTTCAACATCTCCGAGCAATAGACCTTGACCATCGCGGCATCGGCATCCGTCATGATACCCGCTTCGGCGCGACGCACGGCGTCCGCGACGAGGAGATCGCCGGTGCGCAACCCGATGGCCATGTCCGCGAGCTTGAAACCGACACCCTGGAAGCGCCCGATCGGCTGACCGAACTGACGCCGGCTGGCTGCCCACTCCGTGGCCATCTGCGTCAGGCGCTCGGCCTTGCCGCAACAGCTCGCACCGACCCAGATCCGCCCCATGCCGAGCCACTTGCCGGCAAGTTCGAGACCTTGTCCCTCCTCTCCGAGGATCTGTCCGGGCCCGAGCCGAACATTGTCGAATGCGAGCTGGAAGGTCTTGTAGCCTCGATAGCTGACGCAGCGCGTACCTTCACGGATCGAAAACCCGGGCTCCCCGACGTCGACCAGGAAGGCCGTGATCCGCCTGCGGCTGCCGCGCGGGGTCTCGTCGGTCCCGGTCGCGGCAAAAACGATGGCAAAGTCCGGCATGCAGGGGCCGGAAATGAAATGCTTCGAGCCCTCGAGGATCCAGTCGCTCCCGTCGCGCCTGGCATTCGAGCGCATACCCATCACGTCGGAGCCGGCTTCCGGCTCGGTCAGCGCGAACAACTCGCGTTTTTCCCCGCTGACGCACGGCAGCAGATAGCGCGCCACCTGATCGTCGCGGCAGGCGAGGAGAATTTCCGTCGGCCGCGCGATCCAGGAGTGCAGCGCGTGGCTCGTCTTGCCGTACTCGCGCTCCATCATCGCAAGAGCGGTCTTGCCGAGGCCGCCACCTCCGACCTCCTCGGGCAGGTTCGCGGCAAAGAGGCCGAGCGCCTTGGAGCGCTGCTCGATCTGGCGGCCGAGTTCCTCGGGCACGTAGCCGAGGCGGTCGACCTCGTCCTCGTGTGGAATGAGCTCGGCGTTCATGAAGGCTTGGATGGTGCCGAGCAGGAGTTCGTTCTCGTGGGACATCGTCACTGGTCGTTGCTCCGTTCGTCAATGCGGCCCGCCGCGCGCCTTCGCTGCGCGATGTCGTAGATGAAATAGGCCACCAGTGTTGCCGCGATCAGCACCACGGCAGCGGCGGCGACGGTCGGGTCGGTGTTCTCCCGGATGCCGTTCCACATGCGCCGCGGGAGCGTGTAGACGGAGAATTTCGAGATGAACAGCGCGACCACGACCTCGTCCCAAGAGAGGATGAAGGCAAAGATCGCGCCGCCGTAAATGCCGGGCCGGATCGAGGGAAGAATGACGCGCCAGAGCGTCGTGGGCATGGAGGCGCCGAGGTTGCGCGAAGCCTGCTCGAGCCTCGGATCGAAATTGGCGAGCGAGGCGGAGACGGTAATCAACACCATCGGCGCGGCGAGGATCGTATGGGCCAGGATCAACCCGGCATAGCTGTCCAGCAACTTCAACGGTATCCACAGCCGGTAAAACGCCATCGCCGAGATGATCGGCGGAATGATGAGCGGCAGGAGGAGGAAGGCCCGGACCACTTCGCTCGCGCGGCTCGATATGCGCCAGAGCCCGATGGCCGCGAGCGTGCCGACGAGCGTTGCGAGGATAGTGGCACAAGTGGCGATCACCGCACTCTGCCAGAAGCTCGACAGCCAGGCCGGGCTGGTGAAGAGGTGAATGAAATGGCGCAGGGAATACTCGCCCTGCGGCATCGAGAGGAACGCCTTCGGCGTCAGTGAAACAGGAATGGCAACGAGTGCGGGCGCGACGAGGAACAGCAGGATGAGCCACGCCGCGAGCCGATTGACCCTTTCCGCAAGGCCGCGCCTCATCGCCCGCCCCCGCCGAACAACGCGCCGAGCTTCATGAAACGGTTCATGAGGGCGAGCAGGACGAGCACTCCCGCCAGCATCAATGTCGCGAGCATCGCCGCCGTGCCCCAGCGCAAGGTCACCAGGATCTGGACGGAAATGTACTCGGCGACCATGAGGACCTTGCCACCGCCCAGAATGGCCGGCGTCACATAGAACCCGAGACTGATGATGAAGACGAGTAACGAGGCCGCGAAGATTCCCGGCATGGACAGAGGCAGGAAAATGCGCAGGAACGTCTGACGGTTGCTCGCGCCGAGACTGCGGGAGGCATCGAGAACCCGGCGGTCGAGGCCCTGCATGTTGGTCAGCAATGGCAGCACCGCATAGGGGATCATGTATTGCACCATGCCGATCAGAACGCCGAGTTCATTCCGCATGAAGGCGATCGGGGCATCGGTCAGGCCTGTCGCCTGAAGCGCATTGTTGACGACACCGTTGTGACCGAGCAGCATGAGCCACGAAAAGGTGCGCACGAGAACCGAAATCCAGAAGGAAATCAGCACCAGTGTCAGCATCCAGCGTTGCTCGCGCGCGAGGGCGTGAACGATGGCGTAGGCGAGTGCATAGCCGAGGAAAACGCTGATGACGGTCGTCAGGAGGCAAATGCGCAGCGTGGTCCAGACGATGCGGGCGAGCGAGTCGCTGGTCGCGAGCTTTGCATAGTTCCCGAGGCCGGGCTGTGGGTCCGTGAAACTCAGCCAGAGGATGTTGGCGATCGGCGCGAGATACAGAAACGCGACCGCGGCCAGGAATGGCAGCACCAATAGCCAGTAGGTGTTCGCACTGCGCAGGACCACGGGCATCGGCTCGGTGGGTGACGGGGCTTCGTTGGCAGGCCGGCGAGGCCAGGTTCACCCGCGCGGCGACATGGGCTCGCCGCGCGGGTCGCACTGTTCTCAGCTGATCGCTTCCAGATAGGCGTTGACGGCATCACCGCCGTGGTCGGCCCACCAGACGGGATCGTTGAAGACCACATTGGCGATGTTCTTGGCGGAGGTGATCGCGTAGTCCTGCTGTTCGGCGGGAATCTGCGCGAAGGCCTCGGGGTTGGTCGGCGTCATGCCGAGGCAGTCGAGCAGCGTCAGCTGCGGCCCGATGTCCTGCGCCGTGCGGATGAATTTCATCACGTTTTCCCGTCCGGCCGGGTTGCCACGCGGCACGAGATAGGCTCCCGGCATCGCGAGGGCCTCGTTCATGACGAGCTTGTAGCGCCCGTTGGTGTCGGCCTCGAGATTCTTTCCGCGGTTCTGCCAGATCATGCCCATCGACACCTCGCCATTGACGATCATCGAGTGGGCCTCGGAGCCGGAGCCCCAATAGATGCTGTCGTCCTTGATCGACTTGATCTTGGCGATCGCCCGCGGCACGTCGCATGGATAGAGGTTCGCCTTGGCGACACCGTCGGCAAGGAGCGCGCCCTCGATCGCGCCGTTCGCCCACTTGTAGAGAGAGCGCTTGCCGGGGAACTTGGCGGTGTCGAAGAAGTCCGCCCAGGAGTTCGGCGGGTTGGAGCCATAGGCCTGCGTGTCGTACATGAAGGCGTAGCCGTAGAAGATGATGGAAACGCCGTGGTCCCAGGCGAACCCGTCGATCACCTTCGACTTGTCGACGACGGAATAGTCGATCGCCTCGAGATGGCCGGAGCGGCCTAGAGCGATGGCATCGAAGGCATCGGCGTCGCAGACGTCGGCGGTCACGTTGCCGGAATCGACCATCTCCTTGATCTTGCCCTGCAGCGGGCCCGAGGTGTCGAAGCGCAGGGGCATACCGGTCGCGGCCGTGAACGGCTCACCGATCGCCTTGCCGTGGCAGACCTCCGAGGTGCCGCCCCAATTCCACAGGACGATCTCGTTGGCGGCCGCATGAGCGTCACCGGACGCGACCGACATTCCGGCGACGCCGGCCATGCCGCAGAGCACGAGGAAGCTTCGCCGGTCGAGCCGGCCGGACTTGAAGTCGTGGGCCGCCTGGTAGACGGCCTCCCGCAGGAACTGTTGATCTCTCATTTATTTCCTCCACTGCACCTTGCTGACCGATCATCACTGCGCTTGGCGGGTCGGTGCGATCCGACCTCTCTTTCGTGGCGGAACGGGCGTCCGCCTGAAGCCGGGTGGCCGCTCACGTATCGGCGACACGGACCGCAGCCGTTTCCTTCCACGACAAATTGACACTCTGACCGGCGGCGAACCTGTGCGGGGTGCGCCAGGCATCGCTGACGACCTCGAGATTTCCGGCGCCTTCGGTGTCGACGACGAACATGAGGCTCGAGCCGAGATAGGTGATCGAGCGGATCGTGCCACGCTGGCGCAAAGCACCTTCGCCCATGCCGGCCGGCGCGATGTCGATCTTTTCCGGTCGTAGCGCGAACACCTGCCCGCCCGAACGCAGAAAATTGCTCCGCCCGAGGAAGTTGGCCGCGAAGACCGACGCCGGCCGCTCGTAGAGCTCCTCCGGCGTGCCGGTCTGCACGATCTCGCCGTGGTTCATGATCACCACACGGTCGGACATGGAGAGCGCCTCCTCCTGGTCGTGCGTGACGTAGATGAAGGTCGTGCCGACACTCGTGTGGATGTCCTTGAGCTGGGCCTGCACCTCGACGCGCAATTTCTTGTCGAGGGCGCCGAGCGGTTCGTCGAGAAGGAGGACTTTGGGCGAAAAGCACAGCGCCCGGGCGAGGGCGACGCGCTGCTGCTGGCCACCCGAAAGCTGGCGCGGCAGCCGCGCGCCGAAGTCCCGCAGCTGAACGAGTTCGAGCATCTCGTCGACGCGGCGCTCGACGTCGGGGCGCGGGGTGCCGCGCACGGAGAGGGCATAGCCCACGTTCTGGCGCACATTCATGTGAGGGAACAGCGCATAGCCCTGGAAGACCATGCCGAAGTGCCGCTTTTCAGCCGGCACCGTGGCAATGGAGGTCCCGTCCACGAGGATGTCGCCGGCCGTGACGTCCTCGAAGCCGGCGATCATCATGAGCAGTGTCGTCTTGCCGGAGCCGGACGGGCCGAGCAGCGTCAGGAATTCGCCGGCCTCGATGCCGAGATCGACGTTGGCGACCGCCAGCGTTCTGGCGAAGCGCTTTGATACGCCGACGAGCCGAAGCCCTGCTCCACGCTGTGCGGCAACCGCCACCATTATGCTCCCGGTGTACGCAGATGGAGCTTGGCACGCGCCTCGGCCGGGGTCAGCACGCGCGCGCCCATGCGCTCGATGATGCCGACAACGCGCTCGACCAGCTGGCCGTTGCTCGCCAGGACGCCGCGGTCGAGATAGATATTGTCCTCCAGCCCGACCCGCACGTTGCCCCCCATCGCAACGGCAGCGGCGGCCATCGGCATCTGCATGCGCGAAATGCCGAAGCTCGCCCAACTCGCGCCGGCAGGAAGCTGGTCCTTCATAGCCTTCATGTTGTCGACCGACTGGTCGGCGCCCCAGGGGATGCCGAGGCAGATCTGGAACATGGGTGGGTCGGCCACGAGACCTTCATTTATCAGGTGCTTTGCGAGCCGGATGTGGCCAAGGTCGAACACTTCGAGTTCCGGCTTGACGCCCCATTCCTTCACCAGCGCTGCCATTCGGCGGAGATAGGGCGGTGTCGACATGTAGACGTAGTTGCCGTCGCCGAAGTTCATCGAGCCGCAGTCGAGACTGCAGATTTCGGGGCGCAGCATCTCGACGTGCGCGAGGCGCTCCTCCGGCCCGATCATGTCGGTGCCGGGGCCGTATTTCGTCGGATCCGTCTCGTCGATCATCCAGTCGCCGCCCATCCCAGCGGTCAGATTGACGACGACGTCCGTGCCGCTCGAGCGCACCATGTCGACGACCTGGCGGAAGAGCTCCGGATCGCGCGAGCCCTTGCCGGTGGCGGGGTCGCGCACGTGAATGTGGGCAATGGCGGCCCCGGCGCTGGCGGCCTCGATGGCCGAATCCGCGATCTGACGGGGGGTCACCGGGACTCCCGGATGCCGCCCGACCGTGTCGCCCGCGCCGGTAACGGCACACGTCACAACCACCTCGAAGTTCACCGCAACCCCCGTAGCAAACACGCGATGACACAATCATTTGCCAACGGCGGGGACGCGATTATAGACTTTACGTCATCCAGGATTGATTTTTCGACGCACCTGGTCAGAGTTGGAGCGGTTCATGGGCAGGCGGGTCACACGGGTCTGCATCGTCGTCGTGCCGCGATTCAACATGCTGACGCTGACGTCGTTCCTCGAGCCGATGCGGATCGCCAACTACCTGTCCCCCGAACCGCTCTATGCCTGGGAGTTTCGCTCCGTCGAGGCCGGCCGGGTGCCATCGAGCAACGGCATGTCACTGGATTGCCTCGCGATCGGCGAGCGCGGCGCAGAGCCCGCCAACCTCGTCGCGGTGTTCGGCAGCTGGGGCGCGGAGCACTTCGAGAGCGCGCCCCTTTCGCGATGGCTGCGCGAGCAGAAGCGGGCCGGGGCGACATTCGTTGCGGTCGAACTCGGCGTCTATCTGCTGGCTCGAGCCGGTCTTCTCGAGGGCCAGACGGTCACGACGCACTGGTCGTGCCTGCCGGGATTCGCCGAGATGTTCCCGGACGTGGCGGTGCGCGAGCAGCTTTTCGTGGCCGACAGCAAGGTGCTGTCGTGCGCGGGCGGCTCGGCCGGCCTCGATCTCTCGCTCGAGCTGATGGCCCGCGAGCACGACGAGCAACTCGCGCTCGAGGTGGCGGCGCAGATCCTGCACCATCCGCGCAGACCCGCCAACAGCGCCCAGCGCCACGCCCTCAGCATGTCCGTGCACGCCGACGTGCGCGCGGCGATCGCGCTGCTGGAAGCCAATATCGAGGAGCCGAGACCGGTGCCGCGGCTCTGCCGGGAACTGGGGGTCTCGCAAAGGAAGCTCGAGCGGCTCTTCAAGAGCCACACCGGCTGCACCGTCGTGCAGTTCGCCAACCTGCTGCGTCTGCAGAAGGCACGCGTGCTGCTGATCAGCACCTCGATGTCGATCCGCGACGTTTCGGCCGCCTGCGGCTTCAACTCGCTGTCCTATTTCTCCATGTGTTTCCGGCGCACGTTCGGGCGCAAGCCGAGCGAATACCGCCTCGCCTGGCCCGAGCAGGACCCGGCGCCGTCCTGGCCGGGGACGGTCTACGCGTTCAAACAGGGCCATCAGGGGCAGAAGGGGAAGGCGGGGTGAGGGGCGGGGCAGGTTGATCGGCGGTGAGGGTGACCTGCCCGTATCGTTCGTCCTGCCTCGGGTAGCATCCGAACCCAGATGAGCCGCTTTCCGTCCTTGGATCACCGGGAGCTGAAAACTCCTCCGGTTGATGCCCGTTCGGAGCGCGCTCCGACCGGATGGATACCTTGGGCCTTCGGACATCCTTCCAATGGCGGCTGATACGGTCACTGTGAATTCGAGCCCGCGACCATTTCGTCCAGCCGTTCCCTGCCAATTCCGACATGATCTGCCGTCTTCATCAGGTCGAGCCAGACGCCCTCGGCAACCGGAATACCCGATATCGAGCGCTCCCTTTTCAGGCGTCGCTCTTTTTCTCCCGGCACGAGAACCTCGCCATCCGGTTCGAGCGGAGAGGAACTCTTGAAGAACTCGATATAGGAATTGATTTCCCTATCGAGCCAATCGTCGGAATGGAAGCGGTCGACCGACAGATAGATCGACAGCATGCCATTGCAAAGAGGCCGTCGACCGGGCTCGTTGAGGGCACCGGCGGTGCCTGATCCGGTCAATGCCCCGGCGAACATCTCGACGAAGAAGTTGAGACCCGATCCCTTGTGCAATCCGAAGGCCGTCAAGGCCCCGCCGCCGGCACCGGGGCGCGGATAGAGACCAGCCTGGCCGTCGCCGTAAATGGTCTTCGGGTCGCCCGAAAGCACTCCGTCGGGTCCGATGAAGGCATCGTCGCCGACGGGAGCCCCACCCCGCAGCGCGACCAGCGCCTTGCCCTCGGCCACCTTCGAGGTGGCGAAGTCGAGGACGATCGGATCTTCATCGTGCAAGGGAACGCCGCAGCAGATCGGCGAGGTGCCGCCGCGCGCCTGCCTGCCGCCGAACGGTGCAACGAGAAGGCTGCCGCGCACGTTCACGAAATGGATGCTCGCGAGACCCGCATGGGCTGCCCGCTCGGCCCAGTCCGAAATGCATCCCAGATGCCCGGAGTTGCGAAGCGCTGTGACCGCTATGCCATGTCGAGCGGCCAATGCGATCCCATAGTCGACCGTCTGCTCGCCGATCGTCTGCCCGAACCCGTAGTTTCCATCGACGACCGCGAGCACCTCGTTTTCGCTGACGATCGTGATCGACTGATTGGCCTTGAGGACACCATCGTCGAGCCATTGCACGTAGCGTGCGGCTCGCGCGATGCCGTGGCTCGGGTGTCCTCGCAAATCGGCATCGACGAGATGCTGCGCAATCCGGCCAGCCTCCGCGTCGCAGCAGCCTGCGTGTACGAAAATGTCGCAAACGAGCCGACGTGCGACATTGGCGTCCACGGTTCTCATTCGCGCGAGGTTGCCTGCATCCGACAAGGCCTTCTCCATCCTGACTTGTATCGCCGCACCCGCCGGAATCCGGCAAACGTCCGTGATCAGCCGCCTCTATCGGAACCGGTTCGCCGAGATCGGACACGATCCCCGGTCACGACTTGACGAAAATCTCCCTGGCACCACTGACATTCAGGATCGCCCCGGTCACGTAGCTGGCTTTCTGCGAGCACAGCCAGAGCGCAGCGTCGGCCACGTCGTCAACTTCGCCGATGCGACCCAACGGCACGGCCGTGCGGCCCAGTTCCTCGATCTGCTCGGGGCTGACCTCCCCCTCCCATATTTCCGTCCTGATAATGCCTGGACGCAATCCGCACACGCGAATTCCTTCGCGAGCGACCTCTTTGGCGACGGCAAGCGTCAGGGTATCGATTCCACCTTTCGTCCCGGCATAGATCGCATCCCCCGGCATGCCCCCGTACGCGCCGGCGATAGAGGAAATATTGAGGATGACGCCGCCCTGCCCGCCGCGCGCCGTCGACATCATGCCAATGGCCTCGCGCATGCACCAGATCGTGCCGAGAAGGTTGGTCTCGACGATCTTGCGGACGGTTTCGATTTCCATGTCTGCAATCGGGGAGAGAGTGGATATGCCAGCATTGTTGACGAGCACGCGCGGAGGCCCCAATTCCGCAGCGACCGAACGGAACAGGCGTTCGGCATCGCCAGGCTGGCGGACATCGGCCTGGATCGCGACCGCAGCGCCGCCCGCCGCCTTGATCTCTTCCACCAGCGCCGTGGCGCGATCGGCGGAAGCTGCATAATTCACGCAGACCCCGTATCCCTCGGCCGCCGCGCGTCTGGCGATGCCGGCACCGATCCCCCGGCTCGCTCCGGTCACGATCATCGTCGGCCTGCTGGTCATGGCAAACTCCAATGGATGGCGCTGGATGGGTTCATTCGACGGCTCCACCGGTAACCTGGAGGACTTGCCCGGAGATATAATCGGACTCCGGCGTGCAGAGCAGGTAGACCGCTCCAGCGGCATCGTCCGGGGTCCCGACCCGACCGAGAGGAATGCTGGGCACGTAGGCTTCGACCAGCTCCTTCGGGATGCCGGTCCTGATCTCGCGCCCCTCGATCTCGAGCGTATGCGGCTCCGTCTCGTAGGTCGCCGTCAGGCGCGTGTCGATGTGCCCGAACGCGACACAATTGACGTTGACTTTGTAGCGCCCCCACTCCTTGGCCATGGTCTTGGTAAGGCCAATGATTCCTGCTTTCGCGGAGGAGTAGTTGGCCTGTCCAGGCAATCCCACGATGCCTGTGATTGAGGAAACGTTCACCACCTTGCGATGGACGCATAATCCTTGCTCGGCTTCCTCCCGGGTCGCACTTCGGATGTAGGGCGCCGCGGCACGCAGGATGCGGAACGGAGCAACGAGATGGACGTCGAGCATCGCCTGGAACTGCTCGTCCGTCATTTTCTGAATGACGCTGTCCCACGTGTAGCCAGCATTGTTCACGATGACGTCGATGCGTCCGAACCTCTCGATTGCCTGATCGACGAACCGTTGCGCAAAGCCCGATTCGGTCACGTTTCCGACACAGGCGGCCGCCTGTCCTCCGTTCGCCTCCAACCTGGCAACAGCGTCTTGCGCAGGCTCCGGGTCCAGGTCGTTGACGACGACCCGTGCGCCTTCCCGCGCCAGCTTCTGCGAGATGGCAAGGCCGATGCCGCGCCCCGCGCCGGTTACCAGCGCCACCTTGCCGTCGAGATTGCCCATGCTTTTTTATTCCCTATTTTTTTGAGCTGTCGCCCAGCTCGATCAGGGCTTCTGCGCGCACCTTCTCGCCGCCCCCGCGTGTCGACAACGACAGGGCAAGCAGGACCAGCTTTTCGTCGCCACTCGCATGCTTCTCGCGGACAGTGCCGGTCAGCTCCGGCTCTTCGCCGAGCTTCATCATGCCGACGAAGCGGCACTTGAACGAACGGACCCGCTCCTGCGGCACCCAAGACGTGATCAGGCGGCCGACATAGGCCATGGACAGCATTCCGTGTGCAATGACATCTTCGAGGCCCGCCCGCCTGGCGGCATCCGGGTCCACATGGATCGGATTGTGATCGTTGGAAGCGCCGCAATAGAGGGCGAGTGTCAGCCGGTCGACAGGCGGTAGCCGCATTGGACCGATCGTGTCGCCGACCGAGATCCGATCGAATGTGGGCACGTCCATGCCTCAATCTCCCCTGATCACGAGGGTTTCGCTGGCGCGCGCGACGAGTTGTCCGGCGCGGTCGTAGACCTCCGTCTCCGTCACGACGAAATTGAGCGCGCCGCCCTTCTTCTCGAAGATGTCCACGATTTTTCCCCGCAGCGTCAGGCAATCGCCGGCGCAGATCGGTGCGAAATATTCAAATGCCTGTTCCGCGTGCAGGGCTTGCCCTTCGTCGAATCCGAGAAGTCGAGCGGCAGGGAAATATGTGGGCGACAGGCCCAGAAGAGCCGAGACATAGGTCGGCGGCGCGACCACGGAGCGAAAGCCCGCGGCCTTTGCCGCGGCTTCATCGCAATAGATCGGATCGCTTTCGCCGATCGCCTTGGCAAAGAGCCTCAACGCACCACGTTCGACCTCCACGTCGAAGGGCTCGAACGAATGACCGACATGCCTCGGGTCGAACAATGCCATAGTCGGGGCAACCCTTCGTTCCGGACTATTTCTCGTTGGTGAGGACAAGTGTCGCACCCGCCTCGAATATGTTTCCGACCCCGTGACAGACGGATATTCGCGCACCCTGCACCTGTGCTGGCGCCGTGCCTCGAAGCTGGCGGATGCTCTCCTGCAGGGCAAACATGCCGTACATGCCGGTATGCGTGTAGCTGAGGCCGCCGCCATTCGTGTTGGTCGGTAGCCGGCCCCCCGGCGCGGTATGCCGCTCGGCGATGAAGTCGCAGGCTTCGCCAGGCCCCACGAACCCGAGCGCTTCCAGGCCCCAGATCGGAAGGTGAGCGAACGCGTCATAGAGCATCAGGTGATCGACATCGTCATGCCTGATCCCCGCCTGTTCGAAGGCCGTCTCGCCAGCGACGCGGAAGGCGCGGCAACTCTTGAGATCGGCCAGGGGACCGATCAGGAGCGTCTCCACGGCTTCACCGGAGCCGAGCAGGTAGACCGGACGCCGAGGCATGTCGGCGGCACGCTCGGCGGACGTCACGACGACCGCGCCCCCTCCGTCCGTGACCAAGCAGCACATCAGCTTGCGGAAGGGCCATGCCACCATCGGCGACGACAGTACGTCGTCGACCGTGATGGGCTCGCGCACATAGGCGCGCGGGTTGCGGGCGGCCCATTCGCGCTGGATCACGGGCACGAGCGCAAGCTGCTCCTCCGTGACGCCATGGTCCTTCATGTAGCGAAGAAATGGCACGGTGAACATCGTCGTGGGGTCCATCATGCCGTAGGACAGCTCGAACTGGCCGAACAGCCCGTCCCGCTCGGGATGCCAGTTCCGCGCGCCGATCCGCGACCTGCCACTTTCACCATGGGTGATCAGCACCGTGTGGCAGAGACCGGCCTCGATCGCCGCGGCCGCGTGGCGCACCATGAAGAGGAAAGAGCACCCGCCGACGTCGGTTGCATCAGCCCAGACCGGTTGGATCCCCAGATGCGCCGCGATCAGCCCGACATACTCGCCGACCGCCGCCAGCCCGTCGACGTCACCTGGCCTCAGGCCTGCATCCTCGAGTGCGTTGAGCGCAGCATCGCAATGGAGTTCGAGTTCCGATACGTCCGGGATCTTGCCCAGTCGCGTCGTCTCGGCGGCGCCGACGATGGCCGTGGAGCAACGCCTCATCGGTGGTCCACCCGAGGCTGGAACTGCGGAAGCACGATTTCGTCCGAAATTCTCGTGAACACGACCTCGAGCGGCATGTCGATCCGAAGCGCCTCGGGCGTCTGTTCGCAACCGACGATGTTGGAGATCATGCGAGGACCTTCCTCGAGCACGACGATGGCCACCGAGTAAGGGGGATCGAATCCCGGTACGGCCCTATGGCTGATCACATAGCTCGCGAGCAACCCTTTTCCCGACGCCGTGAAGGTCCGCACATCGCGCGACCAGCAGGAGCTGCAGAACGGGCGTGGTGGGAAATAGACGTGGTCACAGGTCCCGCAACGCTGCAGAACCAGTTCGCCGCGGCGGGCACCGTCCCAGAAGTGCCTGGTTTCCGGTGTCGGCACCGGGATCCATCGTGCCTCGTCGCTCATCGTCCTGCCGTTCCGTGCATCCCTGTTGACTTTTCGAAATATTATTTCGATCTTCGTGGCCACGTCAACTGCCCGATCGCGGGCACGGGGCACGGGCTGCACACCGGCAGTTGCGCAGCGCTGCCTGCAGGAAACCGATCTCTGACAATGAGCGCCAAGTACAATAGCATGGACGCGGCAATCGCCCACGTGGCCTCATCGCGGGCAGGGCAACCGCGAAGGGCGCAATCTGAAGGTCTAGCGTGATGGGCCGGGACCCACGATACGACATCCTCTTCGAACCGGTCGCGATCGGCCCACTGAAGGCCAGAAATCGGTTCTTCCAGGTCCCCCACTGCACGGGGGCAGGGCACCAGTACATCAACACTCAGAACCGGATTCGAGAAATCCGCGCGGAGGGAGGCTGGGCGGTCGTCTGCACGGACATCTGCTCGATACATCCCAGTTCCGATGTATCGCCCTATGCGTTCCTCAAGCTCTGGGACGACGCCGACGTCAAGGCCCTGGCCGCCATGGCCGATGCCGTCCACGAGCACGGCGCACTGGTCGGCTGCCAGCTCATGCACGAAGGCGTCTCCGCCATGAACCGCATGAGCCGCGAGGTCGCGATCGGCCCCTCGCCCCGACCTCATCGGGTTGATCCGAGGCAGACACGTGCGATGTCACTGAGCGATATCCGCGATGTCCGAAAGTGGCAGCACGAGGCGGCAATCCGCGCCCGGCAAGCCGGTTTCGATCTCGTTTATGTCTATGCGGCGCACGGGCTTTCGCTGGCCATGGATTTTCTCTCCCGTCGGATCAACCAGCGGAGCGACGAATATGGCGGCACGCTGGAGAACCGCTCGCGTCTGCTGCGCGAGATGATCGAAGTGACGAAGGACGCCGTCGGCGATCGGTGCGCCGTCGCCGTGCGGATTGCCGTCGACGAACTGATCGGCAGCGATGGCATCACGTGTGAAGAGGAAGGCAGGGACGTCATCGAGATGCTGGCCGAGTTGCCCGATCTCTGGGATGTCAATATCAGCGATCACACGAAGGACAGCCCCACCTCGCGGTTCTGCAGCGAAGGACATCAGGAGCCCTACATTCGGTTCGTGAAGCAGGTGACGAGCAAGCCGGTCGTCGGCGTCGGCTGGTTCACGTCACCGGATACGATGGTCTCGCAGATCAGACGCGGCGTGCTCGATTTCATCGGCGCAGCGCGCCCCGGCATCGCAGACCCGTTCATTCCCCAGAAAATCTCCGAAGGGAGGATAGACGACATCCGCGAATGCATAGGCTGCAACATCTGCCTTGCAGGCGAGTACACGATCGCGCCCATGCGCTGCACCCAGAACCCGACCATGGGCGAGGAATGGCGCAGAGGCTGGCATCCGGAACGGATCGCGCCGAAAGCCTCCGAAAGCTCCGTGCTCGTCGTCGGCGCAGGACCGGCGGGACTGGAGGCCGCCCGGGCCCTCGGACAGAGGGGCTACGCTGTGACACTGGCGGAGGCCTCCCGCCAACTCGGCGGGCGCATCAATCACGAGTCCCGCCTCCCGGGCATGGCACCCTACGCCCGGGTCCGCGACTGGCGCATCTCGCAGATCAACGCCATGCCCAACGTCGCCTGCTATCTCGAGAGCCGGTTGACGCCAGACGACATCCTGGAGCTGGGTGCAGACCAGGTGATCCTTGCAACCGGCTCGCGCTGGCTGAAGACCGGTGTGGGACGCATGAATTTCTCACCCGTTCCGGCCGATGCCAGTGTCGAGATCATCTCGCCCGACGACATCTTCGCTGGATGGGAGGGCGAGGGCCCTGTCGTCATCTTCGACGACGACGGCTACTACATGGCATCCACGATCGCTCTCCTCCTCGCATCGCGCGGCGTTCGTGTCGTACTCGCAACGCCCCAGGGCAGGGCGGCTTCCTGGATGGCATTCACAGGCGAGCTGTTCGCCATGAACGAGGCACTGCTGGCGGCCGGCGTTGCGATCATCGTCAACCGGAACTTGACCGCGATCAAGGATGGCAGGGCGGAGCTGTCCTGCGTGTTCTCCGGCGCAATCGAAGCCGTACCTGCGGCGTCCGTCCTCATGGTGACGATGCGTGAAGGGTGCACGGAGCTTTACGATGCACTGTTGAAAATACCCGACCGCATGGCGGCGGCCGGCATCGCCGCGATTCGCCAGATCGGCGATTGTGCCGCTCCCTCGATTGTCGCGGATGCCGTTCATTCCGGCCACCGGTGCGCGCGCGAACTCGACATGCCGGACAGGGGAACACTGCCATTCGCCGTCGAGCACACGGCACTCGCAGAAGGAATTAGAGGATGAAAAATCAAACGATGGAGCGGACCCGCGAGCGACTGGAGGACGCAACCAACGCGTTCATGGCAGCCTTCAATGCGGGAGACCTGGATGCGGTGCTCGGGTTTTTCACCGACGATGCCGTCTTCGAGGATCCGCGCGGTGCACGGCATGAAGGCAAGCCCGCCATCAGGTCTGCTTTCGAGCCGCTGTTCAGCGGCGCTCTCGGTCGCCCCCGGTTCACCGACGACGATTTCTTCTGCGATCCCGACGCCGGAAAGGTGATGACCTCGTGGCACTTGCTGCTGGAGATCAACGGCGTCCCGACGAGCCTTCGGGGTCTTGATCTGCTGCACTTCGAAGGTGACCGGATCAGCCGAAAGCTGTCCTATGTCAAGGCGCAGACACCTCTGTACCAGAAGCAGGAATCCTGATCGCCCCTGTTCGCCCGAAGGCGCCCGGCGTCAGCGGTTCTGGCAGCTCCCTTCAGCACCGGATCGTCGGGCCGACCGCGTCGCAAGTACAGAATGGTCGTCCAAGAAGTGTCTGTCGATGGACCTGCTGACGGATCACCGACCCGCCGACGGCCGAAGCGTGGCGTACCCTGATGCACCCGGGCTGACGATGCTGATCACGGACGAGCCGGCGCCCGATGCATCGCGCAGCGTACGCGGCTTCGTCATCGCCACCCACAACGAGCCGAATGGTTGGCGGACGCGGACCCAACGCAATTGAACGGCCCTTGCCGCAGCACGACGGTTCGGCCCGGGTCATAGGCCCAAGGCCGACGCGCCTGCCGCTCCTCCATTTCGAGAGGTCAGGCCAGGACGCCACCGTCGATGTAGATGGACTCCCCCGTCACGTAGTCTGAGAGGTCCGATGCCAAGTAGATGACGGGCGTTGCGATCTCCTCGGGTTTCGCGAACCGACCCATCGGCACGTTGTTCTTCGCGGCGATTTTCGAGCGCTCCGGATCGTCGTAGACCCATGGGAACAGCGGGGTTTCAGTGTAGCCCGGGCCGACGCAATTGACGTTGATGTTATAGCGCACCCACTCGCGCGCGAGCCCCTTGGTGAAGGCCTTGACCGCTCCCTTGGTCGCGCAGTAGGCGGCCGCGTATTTCAATCCGTGCTCGGCGTCGATCGAGCTGATGTTGATGATCTTGCCCTTGCGCTGCGCCATCATGTGCGGCCCGACCGCCTGCGTGAACAGGAAGACACCCTTGACGTTGATGTCCATGAGGGCGTCCCAGTCCTCCTCGGTGAAGGGGGTATCGAAGTTGGGCACGAATTTCGAATAACCCGAGGTCCAGGTCGGGTCCTGAACCAGTGGCTTCATCGTGTAGATGCCGGCGTTATTGACGAGGATGTCGAGGCCGCCGAGTTCCGACAGGGTCCGGTCGACCACGTTCTGCACTTCGGCGCGCTTGGTCACGTCAGCGGGAACGACGATCGCCCTGCGGCCCATCTTCTCGATTTCGGCCTTCACTTCCTCGAGCTGGCTCGTGGTCCGCGCGGTCAGTGAGACATTCGCGCCGTTGGCGGCCAAGGCCAATGCACAGGCCCGGCCGATGCCCCGCCCCGCCCCGGTGACCAGGGCGGTCTTGCCGGAAAGATCGAATCTTGTTGGCTCCATCTGCTGAATACCCTCCGGAAAAGGAGGATCCAAAACGAACCTCCACATGTGTTTTAAAATTTAATTTCGACACATGGTCATTGCAAGCGGCAATGTACATTTCGCCGCCTATCTGGTGAGATCGGCGAGGCTGGCCATGAAGCCCTCGTAGACGGCTTCCTCCGCGGTCCGGGGACTGAGCGCGTCCCCGACGACGTGCACAGCGAGGCCGCCGAGCATGCTCTCCGGCAACGAGAACGGGACGGGACGGTTCGGAAAATTCACGACGACGCTGTCCACCGCTTCCAGGACGATGGGTTCCTGGGCAATAGTGTGGAGGAAATAGGCGGTGCCCTCGTCGACGCCGAACAGGCGCATGAAGGGCAAGGTCTCGACGCCGAGCCGAAAGAGCGTCGCAACGGCCTCGTCGCGCACATAAGTCTGCAGTGACGCCGCCGCGCATGGCCCGTTGACGGCGAGACGCACATGGACGCCGTCGCGGGCCAGCTTCTCCGCCACGCCGGCCCCCACCCAGTCGGCACGCCAGTCGTAGACGACCACCCGCGGACCGGTACGCGCGTGCCCCGAAAGGACGTCGACCGCCTGGACAAGGCGATTGCCACCATCGTCGAGTTCGGGAAGTGCCGGCAGCGAACCGGTCGCGACAATCAGCGCATCCGGAGCCTCGGCTGCGACCAGTTCCGGCGTTGCTCGCACCCCCTTGCGGACCAGAACGTCGGTTCGCGCCAGCTCCTGTTCGAGATTGGTGACGATGCCACCGAATTCGGCCCGCCCGGGCAGCGTGTGCGCGAGCAGCGCCTGTCCGCCCAGGCGGGCGCTCGCCTCGAACAGCGTCACCCGATGCCCGAAGCGCGCCGCAGTCACCGCCGACTTCATACCGGCGACACCACCGCCGACGACCACGACCTTGCGCGGCGTGCCGGTGGGCCGCAGCCCGCGCAACGCCAGTTCGCGTCCGCTTTCCGGGTTCTGGATACACGAGATCGGCAACCCCTTCTCGTAGTGGCCGATGCACGCCTGATTGCATCCGATGCAAGCCCGGATCTCGTCGCTGCGATCGCCGAGCGCCTTTGCCGGCATGTCGGCGTCGCAGATCATCGCGCGCGTCATGCCGCAGAGATCGGCGGCACCGGACGCGATGAGCCGCTCCGCCTCCTGCGGCTGATTGATCCGCCCCGTGAGGATGACCGGCTTTCCCGTCGCTCCCCGGATGGCGGCTGCGTCTTGCGCCAAGTAGCCTGCGCCATGGCTCATAGGCGGGACGATGTGAATCGCCCCGGCCTGTGTCGACGCCGTCCCTGCAACGAGGCTCAGATAGTCGATGTCCGGCGCGAGGCTGCAGCACACCTCGCGCGCGCTCGCCGCATCGCATCCCCCAAGGTCCCGATCGTCGACGGAAAGGCGAAGCCCGATGATCCGGTCCGGGGGGAGCTGCCGTCGGCAGGCGGCAAGGATCTCGCGCGTCAAGCGGAGCCTATTCGCGATGTTGCCGCCATAGGCGTCGTTGCGCCGGTTCACGTTCGGATTGAGGAACTGGGCCAGCAGATAGCCGTGGCTCGCGACGATCTCGACGCCATCGGCGCCGGCTTGCGCCAGTCGGCGCGCGGCATCGCCGTAGCCCTCGACGATCGCCTCGATAGCCTCGACCTCGAGCGAAACCGGGACGGTGCGGTGCCGCTCCGATGGGCTGACCGAGGGCGAGAAGCACGGGGCGACGATGCCATCGAGGCGGGCGTGCCGTTCCCTGCCCGGATGGAAGAGCTGAGCGACCGCCGTGGCGCCTTCGGCTCGGATTGCATCGAACAACGTACTGAAAGCCGGGATGCAGTCGTCACTCGTGGCCATCAGCATGTGGCCGGACTCGCAGGCCGTCGGATGAACCCCGATGACTTGGACGACGACCAGTCCGGCGCCGCCCCGTGCGCGGGCCTGGTAATAGGCGGTCAGCGCGTCGGTCGGTCGATTGTCGGCCGCCAGATTCGTATCGTGCCCGGTCAGGACGATGCGGTTGCGGATCCTGCATCCGCCCAGGTGTATTGGGGAAGAGAGCGCCGGGAACGGAATGATTCGGCCCCTTCTGGCTGTTCGGATCAAACGGTTCGGCTCGATCGGGATCGACTCTCGATCGGCATATCACGGATCTTCGCGAGGTCCGGCTTGCCTGTCGGCGTCCTCGGGATCTCGTCAGAGAAAATAATGTGCTCGGGAATCATGAAACGCGCCATGCGCTTGTCGCAGAAATCCCGCAGGGCATCCGCTGTCAGGACGCGGCCAGGCCGCAACGCGACCAGGAGCTTGACGTCCTCCTCGCCGACGGGGCTCGGCACGCCGACCGCGACACACTCCTCGACGTCTGGGTGGGTGTGGACGACCTCCTCGATCTGGACCGGCTGGATATTTTCACCCCGGCGCCGGATGATCTGCTTCAGCCGGGAGATGTAGTAGAGCCGCCCCGCCGCATCGACCTTGCCCAGATCTCCCGTATGGAACCATTGGTTCCGTGTCGCCTTGATAGTTCCCTCCGGGTCGCCGAAGTAGCCTTGAATGATCGAATAGGGCTCGCGTGTGCGGATCAGGATTTCGCCCTGCGCTCCTACGGGCACGGGATCGTCGTTCTCGTCGCCAATGCGGATTTCATAGAGGTCGCGAACACGCCCCTGGGTTTCGTAGTCGCCATCGTCGAGATGCGTCGCGCTGACGAAGCCGGCGTCCTCGAGGCCATAACAGTCGATCGTCTTGAGACCGAAACGCGCCTCGAATGTCTTGCGCGGGATCGGATAAGGGCAGCCGAATACCACGCGAACGGGATTGTCGGCATCGCGCGGGTCCGGCGGCGGCGCACAGAGGATCATCTCGACGGAGCCCACGATCATGAACCAGGTCGCCCCATTCTCGCGGATTTCGTCCCAAAACCGGGTCGCGCTGAACCGCTTGCGGAGCACCACCCGCCCGCCGGTCAGGATGACGGTGAGAACCTCATGATGCGCGGCGCCCGAGTGAAACAGCGGCCAGGGCGTGTAGGAACAGTCGTCGGCAGTCAGCTTGCAGACCTCGGCGACGCCTTCGGCCTTCCTGAGGGCGTGTCGATGGGTGCTGAGCAGCCCTTTCGCGGGCCCTGTCGTACCCGAGGTGAACTGGATCTGGCTGACCTCGAAGTCGGCGACGTTGCGCACCGGGTTCGTGGTATTCGAGGAGATCATGTCGTCGAGGGCGATCCGCCGGTAGCGGGAGAGCGGCGTATCCGATGGATCGGTATTGTCGGCCAGGATCAGCGTGTCGGCATGCTCGAGCATCTGCTGGACGTCGCAGAGCTGTTCGAAGAACGCCTGCTCCGTGACGATCATCCTCGCGCCCGTCATGTTGAGGAGCCGTGCCAGCCCGACGCCCTTGAACTCGACGTTGACCGACACTTCGATCGCGCCGATCTTTTTCAGTGCGTATGAGAATGCGAGATAGTCGACGCTGTTGCCGAGAAGGATGCAGACGTAGGTTTTGGCGGATACGCCGAGTTCGGCGAGGCCATGGGCTATGCGGTTCGCGCGCGCGTTGAACGCGCCATAGGTCACCCACTCGGCGTCATCGGCCATCTTGACGAAGCGGCGGTCGCCGAACAGCCCCGCCTGGCGTTCCAGCAATGAGCCGAGATCCAATCTCAGAGGCTCTGGCGACATCATCGCTCAACACTCTCAACATGCGTGCGCCGCGATTGGCGGTGTCGACCTGGTATCCCCGCGCCGCCAACCACACCGAACTCTTTGACACGGCGGTTGCAGCAAGTCCAGATAATATGAAATAAATTTCCAATTCAATCTCGGCAGGACTGACCGTGTCGGGAGACAGATCAGGAAGGAAACCAGGCGTGTCGACCTTCTTCGATATGGCCTCCAGCGCGTCGGCGAACGCCACGGACAGGACAGATATTGGCAACCGGGCGTGACCATCGAGGCATTACAGAGACTTGGCAATGGCTCTGGCTGCTCGCGCTTGCCCCATGACGGGGATCATCGACAGCCACGGGCTGATGCTTGCGCTCTTTGCCGACCTCGAGGACGCAGACAGCCAAATCGCTTTTGCCGCACCGTTCACACTTTCAACGGTTCCGCACTGGAGCCAGGGAGGAGGGCTCGTCACAGAGCCGCAGGGGCTCGACCTTGTAGGGAACTTCCAGGCGAACCTCGTCGATTTGCATCGCGAAGCGGCGGCCGTCGTGGACCGCCTGTGCGATCGAGGAGGGAGCCTGATAGTCGCCGATCGGCTCGACCAGTTCGATGCCGGCCCGCTCGAGCTGCACTGGGTCATCGAGAAGTGCGTGCAGCAGCCTCTGGTCGCTGGCCATCCCGGTCACCAGGACCACGGAGGCGCACTCGACGGCCTCGCGGATGGAGGTAAAAGCCGTTACGGTCACCGCGGCGGATGGATGGATCTCGACGAGGTTCCGGAATGGAAGGACCGGGATTGCGAGTTCTGCGAGGCGCGCCTGGACATGCGGCCATTCGAGGGTCATGCGGCTCCAGGTGGCCGCCTCCGCCGCAGGCGTCACCAGATGAACCTGCTTGCCCTCCAGTGCCAGCTTCTCGGCGATTACACTGCCCATGTAGTAGTGGTCGTCGTCGAAGACCACCACGGGGCCGGGAATGTCGATGCCATTCATGACGTCGTCGGGAGTGTAAACATTCGCTCCTTCGGCGCCTTTGATCGCACGGGCGTTCCGGCGTCCCACCCCGTCCCTGCGCCAATGGGCGCCGAGGGCGAGTGCGATCCGCGAAAAGCCGAACTCGAGGAGATGCGTTGCGGTCAGATCGCTCTCGAAGAAGACGTCGACATTGGCCATCTTGCCAAGCATGAGAAGGCGGTGATCGGCAACGCGCCCCCAGGCGGTGAGACCCGGAAGCTTGCGCTCGCGCGCCACGCGTCCGCCCGCCTCGGGGCGCGCTTCCGCCAGGGTCACGGGATAGCCGCGGCGCGCGAGCGTGAGCGCACATTCGAGGCCGGCGGGACCCGACCCGACGACCAGGACCGGCTTTTCGCTCTTGCGGACGGACACGCGCTCGGGATGCCAGTCGCGCGACCATTCCACGCCGATCGACGGGTTCTGGGTACAGCGGATCGGAACCGCATAGTGCTGGTTCACGGTGCACATGTTGCAGCCGATGCATTCACGGATCTCGTCGAGGCGGCCTTCCTCGATCTTGGCCGGCAGGAACGGGTCGGCGATGGAAGGACGAGCGGCGCCAATCAGATCGAGCCGTCCCGCCTTGATCGCGGCAACCATCCGATCCGGGGATGTATAACGACCGACCCCGACGACCGGCTTGGATGTCAACGACTTGACGAAGCCAGTATAGCGTTCCTGATAACCCTCCTCGAAGAAACGGGACGGCCCGGAATCATTGTTCCAGTCACTCACGTTCACATCCCAGAGATCGGGTATCTCGGCGAGCATCCCAATGATGTCCGCGCATTCGCCCTCGCTCGAGAGGCCCTCCGGTCCCAGCATTTCCTCGACACAGAAACGGATGGCCACAGCACAGGCATCGCCGACGGCGTCCTTGGTGTCCTCCAACAATTCACGCAGGAGCCGGACACGGTTCTCCAGCGATCCACCGTACTCGTCGGTCCGGCTGTTCGTGCGCTCCAGCAGGAATTGCATTGCGATCGACAAATCGTGCGCGCAGTAGACGTAGATGATGTCCGCGCCAGCACGCCTCGCACGTAGCGCCGCGTCGCGGTGCCATCCGCGAAGCGCGCGAATGTCCGTCTTGTCCATCACGCGCGCCATGAACGGCCCCGGCCCGAAGTAGTGCAACGGGGAGGGAGCGATCGGATACTCCCGCGTCAGCCGATTGGCGGCGGAGCGGCCGGCATGCGCGAGCTCCACACCGAGCAGAGCCCCATGCCGGTGCACCCCGTCCGCGACGCGCGCGAGGAAACGTACGTCGTCCTCGGTCCACAACCTCAGATGCGTCGAGGCCGAGTGATCCGAAGTCGGATGGATCATGCACTCCTCTGTGCAGACGACCCCCCAGCCGCCCTCGGCCTTTATCTCCCTGTGCCTGATGTAGGCATTGGGATAGCTGAACCCCATGCCGGTGCACTGCGGGACCGCGTAGAACCGGTTCTTGGCGGTAACCGGTCCGATGACGACCGGCTCGAACAGTACGTCGAAGGCCCCCTTGCACGACATCGCAGCGCTCCTCGAAATGGT
Organism: Hyphomicrobiales bacterium; assembly: GCA_016125495.1. Lineage (NCBI taxonomy): Bacteria > Pseudomonadati > Pseudomonadota > Alphaproteobacteria > Hyphomicrobiales > Hyphomicrobiales bacterium. The sequence continues at coordinate 70,201 of WGLQ01000020.1, forward strand.
CATCAAGGTCGAGCCTCGAGACCCGCAAGTCAATGTCCCACTTGCATGCACCAAGGCGCCGGCCGAGCGGTCCGGCCAGTCGCCGAACCTGCCGGATGCGCCGAAGCGGATTGACATCCCGTCCATCAATGAAATAAATTTTCATGCTGTAGTCAATATCGGCCAACTGACAGTCCGGTGATCTGGCGGGCGATGCCGCCGAAGGAGTTCCGATGATCAACAAGCTGCATGCGAGACCCACCACGCGACGTGAGTTCATGATCCAGGCCGCTGCTGCGGGGGCAACCGGGCTGGTGGCGCCAACGTTCGGGGGCACCCCGGCGCTGGCCGCGCCAAGTCGGGGCGGCACGCTCAAGGTCGGGATCGGCACAGGCGCAACGACCGACGATTTCAGCCCCCTGACGACCGGCCACCCCTTCCTCTATGCGGCGCGCTGGACCGCCTACAACAATCTCATCGAACTCGACCCGAACAAGAATCCGGTCCCGGAGCTCGCCGAGAGCTGGGAGGTCAATGCCGGTGCAACGGAATGGGTCTTCAACCTGCGTAAGGGGGTGGAGTTCAGCAACGGCAAGACGCTCGATGCGAACGACGTCATCTACTCGATAAATCTCCATCGCAGCAAGGATACCAAGTCCTCCTCCAAGCCCTTGCTGAGCGAGGTGGAGACCATCGAGGCCGTCACGCCGAACCAGGTTCGCTTCCGCCTCTCGCAGGGCCAGTCCGAACTGCTGCAGCGACTTGCCGACTTCGGCCTTTACATCGTTCCCGATGGGTACAATGACTGGAGCAAGGCGGTCGGGACGGGCGGCTATCGCCTGGAGAACTGGGAGCCCGGTGTCCGTGCCGCCTTCACCAGGAACGAGAACTACTGGAAGCCCGAGCGCGCCTGGGTGGACAGCGTGGAGCTCCTCAGCATTACGGACTCCGCTGCCAGGAACAGCGCATTGACGACCGGCACGACGCATGTCGCGCATCGGATCGAGCCGAAGGTCGCCAAGTTTCTCTCCGCCAACCCCGATATCGAGCTCGTCTCCACCCCGGCGCAGAACTATTTCAACACGCTCATGTGGTGCCGCGAGGGCCCGTTCCAGAACGTCGACGTTCGCCTCGCCTTCAAGCACCTGCTGCCGCGCGAAGCCATCGTCACGAAGCTGCTGAGCGGGTTCGGAGAGGTTGGCAACGACCATCCCGTACCATCCGCCGATCCCTACTTCCACACCGAGCTGCCGAAGCGGCCATACGATCCCGAGAGGGCGAAGTTTCACCTCAAGAAGGCGGGGCACGATTCGTTCAGCATCGACCTGCACGCCTCGACCGCGGCGCACCCCGAGGCCATCAATGCCGCAGTTCTCATCCAGGATGCCGCGAAGGCAGCCGGCGTGGAAATCAATGTGGTTCGCGCGGCAGCCGACGCCTACTGGTCGGCGACCTGGATGAAGGTGCCGTTCTGCATTTCGATCTGGGGATTGCGGCCTACACCTGCCATGCAGATGGATCTCGGGTACAGGTCCGATGCGAAGTGGAATGACACGGCCTTCAGCAGCGAGCGCTTCGATGGGCTTCTCGCGCAGGCAAAGGTCACGACGGACTTCGACCGCCGCCGCCAGATCTATTGGGACCTTCAAGAGATCCTGCACAACGAAGGCGGTGCCGGCATTTTCGCCTTCATGGACGTGCTCGATGCCTATTCCAAGAAGGTCAAGGGCACGGTGCCCGACAGCGTACGCGAGCTGATGGGTTGCCGCATCAGCGAGCGCGTCTGGCTCGAGAGCTGAACAAGGACGTTGGCCGCCCCGTCCAATCCTCGGGGCGGGGCGGCAAGGCTCAACCGGCCTTACGGCAATCGCCTTCGAATGGTCGACCGCCCGATTCCAGGCAAGGGAGCAGTGTGTGCGGAGGGGAACCTGCCCCGACGACGGCTGGCGCGCAACCGTTGCGGCGGGGACCGGCCGGCCAACCGTCATGCGGCAGTGCACGGTATGATTTGACGCAGTCGCAGCGAGCCGTGTTACAATTGCGAAGGGAAACGAGGTCACGGTCCGAAGGTAGACATGGGCAACCGCCGCAGCTCAAAGGCCGGATCGGGCGCTGTAGCCAGCGCGGACGAGTTCGCGGCGAAGCGGAGTTCGATCGCTGGTGACAACCAGATCACGGAGAGCCTCGCCCGGGGACTGGAGGTGCTACGCTGCTTCAAGGACGGGGCGGCTCGCTATTCCAACCAGGAGCTGTCGAATCTCACCAGCCTGCCCAAGCCGACCGTTTCCCGGCTGACCTACACGCTCATGGCGCTCGGCTACCTGACCTACGACGACACCGACGGGACCTATGGGCTGGGCGCGGCCGTCCTCGAGCTTGCCAAGCCGCTGCTCGCGGCCGAGGGACTAGCGGTCATCCTTCGGCCAGCGATGCGACAGCTCGCCGAAGAGACCGGATGCTCGGTCGCCCTCGGTCGCCGGGCCGGCCTGTTCATCGTCTATACCAGCGTTGTCAGGGGAGCGCATCTCGTCAGCCTCGACATCGCGATCGGCCATGCCGTTCCCTTGCTGAATTCGGCGATGGGGCGTGCATACTTGGCCGCATTGGACCGGCAGGAAAGGCTGGCACTCCAGCGCGAGTTGACTGGCCAAGGCGGCCAGAGTGCCGCCAAGGCCGGTCGAACCGTCGACGCTGCCGTTCAGTCCTTACAATCGGTTGGATACTGCCAGACCCTCGGCGAGTTGCACCCGGAGGTCAACGCTGCCGCCGTTCCGCTGAGGGCCCCGGGAAGAGAGGACCTGCAGGTTCTCATGTGCGGCGGCCCGTCCTACAGACTGACCCCGGAGATCATTCGCGATCTCGTCGGTCCGCGACTGGCCGAAATCGCGGCACGTCTTTCAAGCTCAAAGCGCTGACGGGACAATTCCATCCACCTCGTGGCACCTCATGCAGCACGGCCGGCGCCCCAGGTGCTCTTCGCCTTCGCCGGCCAGGCGTGCTCGGAAAGAACCAGGGCCGTGGACCGACCAGGTCACAGTGTTGACACGCCGGATTGTTTGTGAAAATAAATTTCACAGATTGAAGGCGCGGGAGCCCTGTACATCCTCGTGTTGGCAACCAAGGATGGTGCCCTATCGTCGGCGGCCAGGGCGACATCGCGTTGACTGTATCGGGAACACAATGATCGCACCCGGATGCTTCCATCGGCTGCTTTGGTTTCCCAACGGCCGTGCAAGGCATCGGGACGTCGAGGCCTGCTTCAACCGGTTTCTCACTCGCAACGGTAGATCACAGCCGCGGCTTCGGACGCCGGGCCTGCGACTGCTCGCACGCGCACGCGAGCGCGGACCTTCGAGGGCATTATCGAAACGCGGCATGGATCGTCGGAGATGAACAGCTACCTTGCTCTTGGTGAAGTCCTCGAACAGCAGGCCCGGTCCTTTCCTCACGATCCCCTCGTCACCTTCGTCGATGACGGGACGACCCTCACCTATGACGCCTTCAACCGATCGGCGAACAGGGTTGCGCACGGTCTGGAAGCGCTTGGTGTGAGGCGCGGCGACTATGTCGGCCTGATGATGGGAAACTCGCTCGAGTTCCTGGCCTCGTCCTACGCGCTCAAGAAGCTCGGCGCCGTGGAGGTGGCGATCAACCACGACTTCCGGGGTCCAAGCCTCTCGCGGATGGTCAACCTGACGCAGAGCCCACTGCTCATCGTGGACGCCAAGGGGCTGGAGGCGCTAGGCCCGATCCAGGGCGAACTCCCGCACTTGCGGCAGCTCATCGTCGTTGGGGAGCCACCGGCCGGCGGTTCACTCGCACAGCAGGCCGAGATCATCCGTTTCGATGATATCCTCGCCGAACGGGACGACAATCCTGGCCATCCCGTGCGGGACGACGAGATCGCGTATGTTCTATTTTCCTCCGGAACGACAGGTGTTTCGAAGGGAATCCTGCTGTCTCATCGCTACGCCGTGACGAATGCACAAGGCCTCGTCGAGGCCTACGATCTGACCCGCGAAGACGCCGTGTACACGCCGTGGCCGCTGCATCACTTCGGTGCATCGATCGTCGAGTTCATCCCAGCCCTGCTGACTGGGGGGCGAGCGATCCTGCGCAGCCGGCTGTCGATCAGCCAGTTCTGGAGCGATGCGCGCCAGCACAAGGCGACATGGTGCATGATGATGGGGGCGTCCCAGAAATATCTGTGGGACCGCGAGCCCAGCCCGGACGACCGCAACCACAAGCTGCGCTTCACATGGGGCGGGCCCTTCCCGGTCGACCGGGCGAAGTTCGAGGAGCGCTTCGGACTGAAGACCTACTACTGCTACGGCCTCAGCGACTGCGGCATGCTGACGGTGCGCGCGCCCTACGATCCCCAGAGACCGACCTGTTGCGGCAAGGTGCGCACGGAACTGTTCGACGTTCGCATCCACGACGACCACGACAACGAGCTCGAGCTCGGCAAGACAGGGGAGATCGTCTGCCGCCCAAAGGTCCCCGGCGTCATCCTGCAGGCATACTACGGGATGCCCGACTACACGCTGGAGGCCTTCCGTAATCTCTGGTTCCACACGGGCGACCTCGGCAAGTTCGACGAGAACGGCGACCTCCACTTCTTCGAACGCAAGAAGCACGACATCAAACGGTCCGGAGAGAACATTCTACCCGGCGAGGTCGAGGAAATTATTCACCAGCACCCCGATGTCGAGGAAAGCGCGGTCCTGGGCAAGCCGAACGAGAACGGCGAGCAGGATGTCGTCGCCTTCGTGCAGCCTCTGGATGGACGGACGATAAGCGAAGACGCGCTGCGTGCCTTCTGCGAGGGGCGAATGGCACGCTGGATGGTGCCCACGACATTCATCATCCTGGACGAGATGCCGCGCACCACGACCGACAAGCCTGCGTTGGGCGAGCTGCGAAAGCTACTGACCCACCCGTGACAAGGAGGCCGAACATGGAACCGTTCAACTTCGATCTTTCCGGCAAGAACGCGATCGTCACCGGCGCCGGGCGCGGGATAGGCCGCGCCTGCGCCCTCGCACTGGCAGCTCATGGTGCCAATGTCGCTGTGACGGCCCGCTCGACTGGGGAGATCGACGAAGTATGCGCTGAGATCAAGAAGGCCGGCCGCAAGAGCATCGCGGTTACAGCGGATGTCCGCAGCCGGGACGAGGCCCAGAAAGTCGTCGACGAGACGGTTGCCAGCCTCGGCTCGGTCGACATCCTCGTCAACAACGCGGGCGTCTACGTCATGCGGCCACTCGTTCACGATTCCAACTGGCGCTCGAAGTTCGCCGACTTCGTGCCCGATTTCGAGAAGCCCTTCACCGAGGAAGACTGGGACTTCATGATGGATGTGAACGTCAAGGGCATCTTCAATTTCTGCCAGGCTGTCGGTCCACACATGATGGCTCAGAAATCCGGCAGGGTCATCAATATCGGCTCCATCGACGCGGAGCATGGCTTCAGGTTCGCGGCCCCCTACTGCGGAACGAAGGGCGCAGTGAAGTCCTTCACGAAGGGACTGGCGCGCGAATGGATCCCCTATGGAATCACGGTCAACTGTGTCAGCCCGGGCTACACCAGAACTCCCCTCGTTCCGTGGCTGTACGACGATCCGGAGAAATCGAAATCGGCGGCCAAGGCCGTCGTGCCGATGGGCCGCTATGCCGAGCCCGAGGAAATCGCCGCCCCGGTCATCTATCTCGCATCACAGTGGGGAAGTTATGTGACCGGACAGTCCATCTACGTGGATGGCGGCTACCTGGCTTAGGTGACAGAGTCGGTCTCGGCCCACGATCAGTGCGGCATGGACGGAAATTGTTAGTTGCGCCCCGTGTATCGGGTCATTCGCGGGTGGTTCGCAAGGCGGCAGGGAGATAGGTCGGTGGCGGCACGAAACCTCTTGTTCCTTTGCACAGATCAGCACACGAGGCGCGCTCTCGGTTGTCAGGGGCATTCGCTGGTCAAGACGCCGAACCTGGACCGGCTTGCGGCGGGCGGCGTGCGCTTTGCGAACGCCTACACCTGCTCGCCGATCTGCGTGCCGGCCCGCAGCGCCCTGGCGACCGGGCGCTACGTTCATCAGACCGGCTTTTGGGGATGCGCGCAGGCCTACGATGGCAGCATCGAGAGCTGGGCGCACCGGGTCGGCCGAGCTGGCGGAAAGGCCGTCGCCATCGGCAAGCTGCATTATCGCAGCCCGGAAATCCCCTCCGGATTCGAGCAGCAGATCCTGCCGATGCACCTGCCCGACCCGACCGGCTGGCCGACGGGGCTCCTGAGGGGACGCATCGCCCCCCTCAAGACCAACGTGGACGTTGCCGAGCAGATCGGATGGGGAGAGACGGATTACACGAACTACGACCGGTCGATCTGCCGCGCGGCCCGTGAATGGCTGCACAATCAGGCCCGATCGTCGGACGACAGGCCATGGGTTCTGTTCGTCTCTTTCGTCTGCCCGCACAATCCCTTCATTGCACCGCACGAGTTCAAGGATCTCTACCCTCTGGCAGACGTGGACCTGCCGGTCGCCGGCGACACGCCTAGACAGGCTCGTCATCCGGCGGAAGCCGCAATCCTGAGGGCCTTCAACCACCTCGATTATTTCACCGACGACGACCAGATTCGCACCGCGCGAGCCGCCTATTACGGGCTCTGCTCATTCGTGGATCAGCAGATCGGCTTGGTTCTCGATGCGCTGGCCGAGACGGGCCTCGAGAACGACACGACAATTCTATACACTTCCGATCATGGCGAGATGCTGGGCCATCTCGGCTTCTGGGGAAAGTACGTCCTCTACGAGGACTCCATCGGCGTGCCGATGATCGTTTCGGGACCTGACATACCCAGCGACAAGGTTGCCGATGTTCCCGTTTCTCATGTCGACTGCTTCCAGACGGTCCTGCAAGCGACCGGCATCGCGGCAAGAGACGAGGATGCGTCGCTGCCTGGTCATTCACTGATCGAAATCGCAAGAGGCGCTCAGCCGGACCGCACGATCGTCTCGGAATACCATGACGGCGGCTCGACAACTGGCTCATTCATGGTACGGAACGGCTCCTGGAAATACATCCATCATGCCGGGTTCAACCCGCAGCTTTTCAATCTCGATAGCGATCCTGGCGAGCTGAACGACCTCTCCGCCAAGCCAGAGCTGCGCGATGTCCGCGCGGCCTGCGAAGCGCGGCTCCGGACGGTTTTGGATCCCGACGAGGTCAACACGCGCGCCTTTCTCGACCAAGCCGACATGATCGCACGCCTTGGCGGCGAGCGGGCCATCATCGAACGCGGCGACTACAGCGACGAACACCACTACACGCCCGTGCCCGAAATGAAGGAATAATGCGCCGATCGCCTCGGCGACTCGTGATGCACGCCGACGTGCGCGCCGCGATCGCGCTGCTGGAAGCCAATATCGAGGAGCCGAGACCGGTGCCGCGGCTCTGTCGGGAACTGGGGGTCTCGCAAAGGAAGCTCGAGCGGCTCTTCAAGAGCCACACCGGCTGCACCGTCGTGCAGTTCGCCAACCTGCTGCGTCTGCAGAAGGCACGCGTGCTGCTGATCAGCACCTCGATGTCGATCCGCGATGTTTCGGCCGCCTGCGGCTTCAACTCGCTGTCCTATTTCTCCATGTGTTTCCGGCGCACGTTCGGGCGCAAGCGGAGCGAATACCGCCTCGCCTGGCCCGAGCAGGACCCGGCGCCGTCCTGGCCGGGGACGGTCTACGCGTTCAAACAGGGCCATCAGGGGCAGAAGGGGAAGGCGGTATGAGGTGGTGGTGGGACGCGGTGGGGCGGCATGGTTGGTCCTGATGTGGCCAACCGGTGGCGACGGTATCGCATGAGATCGGGTGTCCGTGCCGTGTGATGTCGGGTCGCGCTGCGCTTGACCCAACTTACATCGAGAAACGTGCTCGGCGGAGGCTCGGTCTGCGTGATGTTGGGTCGCGCTACGCTTGACCCAACCTACATCTCGAGCCCCATCGCGACCACCTCGCCGGCCTTGGCGTCCAGCCGCCCGCTCCTACCGCCGTCAGCCGCCCTCGCGCGCCGCACGCACCGCCTTCAGAACCCCGACGATGGCGCGGTCGCGCTCGGCGGCCATGTCCTTGAAATGGCGGTCGCCGGCGATCGC
>WGLQ01000021.1 GCA_016125495.1 Hyphomicrobiales bacterium
CTTCCGCTTCACCCAGGCGGGTTCCGAGGTGTCGGCCCTGCTCGGCCACATTCCCTCGGCCGTGGGCTATCAGCCGACCCTGTCGACCGACATGGGCGCGCTGCAGGAGCGGATCACCACGACCAAGAAGGGGTCGATCACCTCGGTTCAGGCGATTTACGTGCCGGCCGACGACCTCACCGACCCGGCGCCGGCCGCCTCGTTCGCCCACCTCGATGCAACGACGGTGCTCTCGCGCTCGATCGCCGAGAAGGGCATCTATCCGGCCGTCGATCCGCTCGATTCCACCTCGCGCGTGCTCGAGCCGCGGGTCGTCGGCGAGGAACACTACAACACGGCTCGGCGCGTCCAGGAAATCCTCCAGCGCTACAAGTCGCTGCAGGACATCATCGCGATCCTGGGCATGGACGAGCTTTCCGAGGACGACAAGCTGGTCGTGGCGCGCGCCCGCAAGATCGAGCGGTTCCTTTCCCAGCCGTTCCACGTCGCCGAGGTGTTCACTGGCTCCCCGGGCAAGCTCGTCGATCTCGCCGACACCATCAAGGGCTTCAAGGGGCTCTGCGACGGCACTTACGATCATCTGCCGGAGCCGGCTTTCTACATGGTCGGAACCATCGAGGAAGCCATCGAGAAGGCAGAGCGCATGGCGGCCGAGGCGGCCTGATGGAACGGCCCGTGGCGGTGCGCGTCGAGGACGCTGTCAACAGCGTCTGCCCATGGTCGGGCAAGCCGATCGTGGCCGATGCGCTCACCCGCTACCGGGGACGTGTCGTCGGGTTCTGCAATCCCGGCTGCAAGGACAAGTTCGAGGCGGCCGTCGAGGCATTCGAGGCCGCGATCGCGGAGGCTGGTTGAGCATGGCACGGACCTTCAAATTCGAGCTGGTCTCGCCGGAACGCCTGCTGCTGTCGGCAAACGCCACCGAGGCGGTGGTGCCGGGGGCGGAGGGCCTCTTCATGGTGCTTCCCCTGCACGCACCGATGCTCTCGACCTTGCGAGCCGGCGTCATCGACGTGAAGACGGAGGACGGGGGCGAGCGGCGTTTCTTCGTGCGCTCGGGGCTGGCGGAAGTGAGCGGCGACAGCCTCACCATTCTGGCGCAGCGCTCGGTCGATCTCGATGCGATCGACAAGGGGTGGCTCGCCCAGGAGATCAAGAACGCCGAAGAGGATCTCGCCGACGCCGACAGCGACGACAAGCGCGGCGCCGCGCAGCATGCGCTCGAGCGCCTCAAGGCCATCGAGGCGTCGCTCTAGGCGTCGATGAGCGAAGTCGCGCCGATCGTCGTCAGCGCGCGAGCAGGTGCCGGAACTCCTCGAGCACGCGCGCATAGACCTCGCGCTTGAACGGCACGATGATTTCCAGAAGCTCGTCGGGGTGGGCCCATCGCCAGGCGTCGAATTCGGGCGCGTGACCGGGCGGCGCGAGATCGATCTCGCTTTCGTTGCCGACGAAGCGCATTGCAATCCACTTCTGCTTCTGTCCGCGATAGCGGCCTTGCAACGCCTTGCCGAGCAGGTGGGGCGGCAGGTCGTAGTGCAGCCATCCGGCGCTCTCGGCGGCGATCTCGACCGAGCGGATGCCAGTCTCCTCGGCGAGTTCCCGGCGGGCGGCGGCGTGCGTGTCCTCGCCTTCGTCGATGCCACCTTGGGGCATTTGCCAGAGGGCGCTCGGCTCGTGCTCGTCGTGGGGTTTTGGAATGCGCCGGCCGATCCAAACGAAGCCCACGGTGCTCACGACGAGGCAGCCGACGCACGGGCGATAGCCGTCCGGGGCGGCAATTCCGTTCTTGTTCATTATGCCCGACTCCCGGATGTGGCCCATTGGCCTTGGACCTAACGCGCGGGCCCGACATGGGGCGAGCGGCGCCCCGCGGCTGGCTCGTCGGCGCGGCGCCTCCCGACACCGAACACGACGACAGCGAGCGCAACGCCGGCGGCAAGGACCGACAGACCGATCAATGGCCGGTAGGCGAGCCAGCCGAGCGCGATCGTCAGCGATCCGAGCAGCAGGGTCAAAACCAGGGCGATGACCCCGGTTCCGGCGCGGATGATGCGGCCGACCAGGGGCACGACATCGCCGAGGACGCCGAGGACGCGCAGGAGCAGAATGAACCCGAAGAAGAGGGCGATCAGCCCGACCACACGCAAAACCCAGGTCAGGGCATTGTTGCCGGCAATGGCGTCCGCGAACATGTTGGCCGCTGTCATGATGCCGGACTTCAACAGCAGGATCGTGCGTCCGTTGCTGGTCGTGTAGGGCGTCAGGGCGCCGGATCGCTGCGCGCCGACGCCGCTCGCATCGGCGACGATGGAATGGCGATAGGAGATGCGCAGATCGCCGACGACGGGGGTCTTGGGGTCGCGCGTCATCAGCACGACGCCGTCGACGAGGTGGCTCGGGCGACTGTAGGAGAGCCTCGTCGTAATGCGGTCGACGGCGGCCTGATCGAGCGGCAGCGCCGTCGACGAACCGAGACCGGCCGCCTCCCGTGCCGGCAGGGCGAAGGCTCCGATCCTGGCGTCGGTGGTCGGAAACACCTCGCCTTCGATCGGGAAGGTCGGATTTTCGTGCCCAGCCGGCACCTTGAAGCCCGAGGACGCGATCGGACGGTCCGACCAGGTCAGTTCGTAGCGGTAGGTCGTCACCGTTTCCTCGCCGCCGCCGAGCTTGGTGCGGGTCTCGGAGCTTCGGACCTCCTGCCATTGGTACATCTCGACCACGCGCTCGAGGCGCACGGCGCCAGGTGCGGTGATGGCGAGGCGGCGGTCCTCGGGGTCCGCGCCGAGCACGAGGGGGCCGGCAATGTGCACCAAGCGGCCTTCGAGCGTCGGGTCGAGGCGCGCGGCATCGATCTCGAGCACAACACCGGCGCCTTCCTCGAGGGCGCGATGGGTGTTGATCGCGCGGCCCTCGTTCCAGAACAGCCCGATGAGCGAGGCGATGAGCAGCACGAGGCCGATCGCCATGCCACTGAAGGCGCCGCCGAGGCGGGAGAACCAGGAACGGGACGTGCGTTCGGTGTATGCCATGGGTGCAACCTTCGAGCGAGGTAACAGGCGTGTCGCCGTGCGCGCCTTGACCGTCCGAGCGATCGGACGATGGCGGACAATAGCCTGTCCGCGGCCCGACGGCGAGAGGTGGCGGGCGCACGCCGGGTGCGGTGAACACGTTGCCGGGCGATCGAACGAAGGGATCGCCTCAGTTGGTCGAGGGCGGAATGCTCACCGTTATGCCGTCGAAGCCACTGATCGAGACGCCGGCCGGTAGATCGAGGTTGCGCGGCTGTGTCGCTGGCGTCGGAGCGGGCGCGATGGTGACGGTGGTGGGGCGGGACGGGTTCGGTGCCGCGTTGGTGGTCCCTGCCGGCGGGGCTTGCAGGCCGCTGGCGGCGGGTTCGCTCTGGCGCAGGCCCGTGGTCACGATGATTTCCGGCGAAGATGCACCCGGCGTGGCGGTCGGCGTCGGGGTGACGGGCGAAGGTCGTGGAGCCGGGCGTTCCGCTTGCGCCGCCGAAGGCGCAGGGGCGACTGGCGGCTGGCTGCGCGGGGCGGCGTTCGCGGAAGCGGTGGCTTCCGGGGGCTCGATCCGCGCACTCGCCAGTGTCGGGCGCTCGGCATCGACCGTCGGTTCGAACGAGATGTAGACCGCGAGAGCAAGGGCGGCGGCCAGCACGAGCACCGTTCCAAAGAGGAGAGATCGCATGGCAGTCCCCTCGATGCGGGATCGCGAGACCCCTTGAGATTCCGAGCCGTGACCGGCCTCGACGTCCACCTTTCAGGGAGCACCGCCGACGGCACCTCGCCGCCGGGTCACTCGCCAATCATCGTGTTCCAGCCCGCATTGTTGACCGCGGGACATCGTCAAATGCACGGTCGTGGCCGACGAGCCCACGCCCGCCGGCCACGAACGAATTCATCATCGCGCCCTCGGCCACCGATATCGACCGAGCGAGGGGGCGCCGATCAATTGGGCACGGCCGTCGCCGGCTTCTCCGGGGTCGCGGTCGTGGTGTCCACCGTTTGCGTCGGCACGACCTTGCCGCGGATGAAATCCAGCGCATAGCGCAATTGCACATCCTGCTCGCGGTCGCGCGGGACATAGGCCGAGGAACCGGATTCCTCGTCGCCATCCTCGCTGTTCAGGTGGCCGCGCAGGCTCGCCTCGCCACGGGGGCGCTGCTGGTTGGCGGCCGTGGTCTGCATTTCCTCCGGCAGCGGCTGTTCGACACGCACCGTCGGGACGATGCCCTTGGCCTGGATCGAGCGGCCCGACGGAGTGTAGTAGCGCGCGGTCGTCAGCCGGATCGCGCCATTCGGGCCGAGCGGAATGATCGTCTGCACCGATCCCTTACCGAACGAGCGGGTGCCGATGACGGTGGCGCGCTGATGGTCCTGCAGGGCGCCTGCCACGATCTCCGAAGCCGAAGCCGAGCCGCCGTTGATGAGAATGACCAGCTTCTTGCCCTCGGTCAGATCACCCGGCTGGGCGTTGGAACGCTGGGTCTCGTCCTTGTTGCGCCCCCGCGTCAGCACGATGGCACCCTTCTCGAGGAAGGTGTCGGAAACCGCGATCGCCTGATCGAGCAGGCCGCCCGGGTTGTTCCGCAAGTCGATGATGAAGCCCTGCAGCGCGCCGCCGGCCTCCTTCTTCAAGCGCGCGATGGCCGAGGTCAGCATCTCGTTGGTGCGCTCGTTGAAGGTGGTGATGCGGATGTAGCCGACGTCGGTGCCCTCGAGGTTGCCGCGCACCGGGTTGATGCGGATGATGTCGCGCTTGATGCTGATGAACAGCGGCTCTTCGTTGCCCTTGCGGAGCACGGTGAGCTTGATGATCGAGTTGCGCGGCCCGCGCATCTTCTCGACCGCCTGTTCGAGCGTCAGGCCCTGAATGTTCTCGTCGTCGAGGTGGGTGATGAGGTCGTTGGCGAGAATACCCGCGGCCTCGGCCGGCGTACCCTCGATCGGCGCGACCACCTTGACCACGCCGTTTTCCATCGTGACCTCGATGCCGAGGCCACCGAACTCCCCGCGCGTCTGCACCTGCATGTCGCGGAAATGCTTCGGGTTGAGGTAGGCCGAGTGCGGATCGAGCGCGCTCAACATGCCGTTGATGGCATTCTCCACCAGCTCGCTGTCGACCGGCTTTTCGACGTAGTCGGCGCGCACGCGCTCGAAGACTTCACCGAAAAGATCGAGCTGGCGATAGATGTCGGTGTTGGCCGCGACCGCGATCGGTGAGCGGGCGATGTTGAACGCGGTCGTGCTTGCGGCGGCGATCGCCATGATCACGAAAGCCCAGAATGCAAATTCAGGTTTACGGCTCATCCTTGCACCTTTCGCGGGCTCTCCGCCCACCATGGGTCGGGATCGATTGGCTTGCCCTTGCGACGAAATTCCACGTAGACGATCGGCGGTTCCTCGTCGCCCGCCTCGGCGGTCCGGGGCGGCATGCGTCCGACCGGCTCGCCCGAAAGCACGAACTGGCCAACGACGACGTCGATCGACGACAGACCGGCCAGTAGAACATGATACCCGCCGCCGGCATTGATTATCAAGAGCTCGCCGTAGCTCAGGAAGGGTCCGGCATAGATCACCCAACCATCGTTCGGTGACGTAATCTGGGCGCCGTGGCGGGTCTCGAGGGCAATTCCCTGTGAAGTGCTGCCGTGCGGAGTCTTGTCGCCGAAGCCCCAGAGGCGCGTGCCGCTCGCCGGCAGGGGAAGGGCGCCCTGGGCCTTGGCGAAGGGGAGCGCCGGCTTGATGCGACCCGGGTTGAGCATGGCGGTGCGCACATTGCCTTCGCCGATGCTATCGTAGACGGGTTCTGCGGGAGCGCTCGGGGCGGCGCCGGTGCCGGCGGCCGGCGGCGCCGGCGTACTCGGAGGCGTGGCGACCGCCTCGCCCGCCGGGGCGGCCTCCGCGGCAGCGGCGAGTTCGCTCTCGTAGGCGCCGAGGCCGGCGTTGTCGGCGACGGCCCGGTCGAGCTTGCCGATCAACTCATTGAGGTTGCCGACCGAGCGGCGGTATTCGTCCGAGAGGCGTCTGATCTCGGCCAATTCGGTCTGGGTGTCGACGAGCCGTGTGCGCTTGGTCTCCAAGAGCCCGGCAATCTCGGCCCGGGCCGTGCGCAGGCGGTCGGTCTCGGCCCGAAGCTGGCGGGTCCGCGTCTCGTACTCGGCTACCACCCTGCTCAACTCGTCGATCTGCATGGCGAGCGCGTCGGCCTTCTGGCGGAGTTCCGGGAATACGCGTGAGAGCAGCATGGCGCTGCGCACCATGGCGAGCGCGTCGGCTTCGGGGGTCGCGATCACGGGAGGCGGGTTCCGCCCCATGCGCTGGAGGGCCGCAAGGAGGCGACTGAGATTGCGATGCTCCTGCCGCAGGGCGGTGATCCGGTTCTGGCGCTGCTCGGAAAGTTCGCCGAGGCGGCCTTCCAACTCGCTCAGCTTGCCTTCGCCCTCTTGGATCTGCCTCGCGATCTCGATGAGCTGGCCGTTGATGGCCGCGCGTTCGCGCTCGAGGGCGAGGGCATCGCTCGCCAGATTGCGTTCGCGCGCCAGCGTTTCGCGAAGCTGCTCCTCGGTCTGACCGAGGCGGGCGCGAGCGTTGTCTGGATCGGTGGGCAGGGTCTCGGCCTGGGAGAAGGAGGCCATGGAAAGCGATAGCGCGACACCCGCCACCAAGGCGACCAGCAACCGCCGCGGGTCACCGTTGGGACGAGGCCGTGCCGATCGAAGCATGCTGGTGTCCTGTTGGCGGGATGCAGGTGTTAACGGTTCGCAGAGCTTCCTTGCCAAACGATTAAGGCGAAGGTCGCACGATGGCCAGGGCGCCGACCGCATGTCGTGCCGGGGTGTGGGTTGCGTTGGCGCACCGCCGGGATCTGCGCGGGCGAACGTCACTCGCGGTGGTAGGGATGGCCCGCCAGGATGGTCAGCGAGCGATAGATCTGCTCGAGCAGGACGATGCGGGCGAGGCCGTGGGGCAAGGTGAGGCGGCCGAGCGAAAGCACGAGGTCGGCGCCTGCCACGAGTTCGCTCGCAAGGCCGTCCGCGCCTCCGATGAGCAACTGGATCTCGCGATCCCCCCGGTCGCGTCGCCGAGCGAATTCGCTGGCGAGGCCGGCGCTCGTCAGTTCGATGCCCTTTTCGTCCAGGGCGACGATCGAGGTCGGTTCGATGCGCTGTGGCAGGAGGCGCGCCGCCTCGTCGGCCCTTCGCGCGTCTACTACCGCGGCCCGGCCTTCCGGCAGTTCCACGACGTCGGGGCCCGAAAACCCCTGGCCTCGGGCAATGCGGTTCGCGCGCTCCCTGTAGTGCTCGGCGAGCGCCTGCTCGGGGCCGCGCTTCAATCGACCGACGACGCGCAACTGAAGATGCATCCGCGTCTGCCCCCGTCGACCCCGGCCGGTCGTCCCGCGGGCCCGATCACGGACGCCGCGCCGCACATCCGATGGTCAGGAGACGAGCGGATCGCCCGGTCGGTCGAGGCTCCACATCTTCTCGATGTTGTAGAACTCGCGAACCTCTGGCCGGAAGATGTGGACGATCACGTCGCCGGTGTCGATCAGCACCCAGTCGCAATGGGGTAGCCCCTCGACACGGACGCGGCCGTAGCCGCCATCCTTCAGCGCCTTCTGCAGCTGGTCCGCGAGGGCGCCGACGTGACGTTGCGAGCGGCCGGAAGCGACGACCATCTGATCGCCGATCGACGACTTGCCCACGAGATCGATTGTGACGATGTCCTCGGCCTTGCCCGACGATAGGGTTTCGAGGATCAGCTCAAGCACGGCGGACGCGCCCAACGACGGAGTCATCGAACTGTCCGCGACAACGGCGTTAGCGCCGTCCGATGCGAGATGTGGCATATTCGGGTTTATGTCCCTGCCTTTCCACACGAGGGCCGGCTCGGCGAGCGGCCCGTTCAACGCCGCGTTCGCGACGTCTGCATAGATAAAGCGCGAAGGGCGAGCGAATCAATAGCCGCGTGCATTGGCCGGTCATCATGGCGCGTTGGAGTGACCTTCGCGACTCAGCGATAGAAAGGCGAGAAGCGAACGGGTCGAGGCGTTGCGGTCCATGCCAGCGTCCCCGGTGATGCCGAGGGCGATCTGTTTGCCGAGTTCCACGCCATACTGGTCGAACGGGTTGATGCCCCAGAGGGTCGCGGCCACGAAGACGCGGTGTTCGTAGAGCGCCAGCAGCTCGCCGAGCACATGGGGGGTGAGCCGCCGATAGGCGATGGTCGCCGAAGGGCGGTCGCCAGGGAATGTGGCGTGCGGCGCGAGGCGCGCGGCCTCCTCCTGCGTATGACCGGCCGCAACGAGCGCGCGATGCGATTCACCCTCGCCTCTGCCGGTGAGAAGGGCTTCCGACTGTGCGAGGCAGTTGGCGACGAGGATCGCGTGATGATGGGCGAGATGCGGCTCGTGCCCCTCCGCGGCGATCAGGAATTCGGCGGGAACGACCTCTGTGCCCTGGTGCAGGAGCTGGAAATAGGCGTGTTGGCCATTGGTTCCGGCGCTGCCCCAGACGACGGCAGCGGTCGGGCGGCCGACCGGCCGGCCATCGCATCCGACGCTCTTGCCATTGCTCTCCATGACCAGCTGCTGAAGGTAGGCCGGCAAGAGTTCGAGGCGCTCGTCGTAGGGCGCAACGAGCAGGCTCGGAAGGCGATGTACGCTGCGGTTCCAGACATCGAGGAGCCCGAGCAGCATCGGAATGTTGGTCTCGTCGGGCGCCGTGCGGAAATGCTCGTCCATGGCATGACCACCGGCGAGGAAGGCTTCGAATTCGCGCCGGCCGATGGCGATGGCGAGCGCGAGGCCGATCGACGACCAGACGGAATAGCGCCCGCCCGTCCAATCCCAGAAGCCGAAGGTGCGCTCGCCGGGGATCGAAAAGCCAGCGGCACGGGTGGTGGCGGTGGTGACGGCCAAGAGATGGTGCGCGGCCGCGGCCTCGCCCAGGGCGCCGGAGAGCCAGGCGCGAGCGGTCGCCGCGTTGGTCATCGTCTCGATGGTGGAAAAGCTCTTGGAGGAGATGACGACGAGGGTGCGGGCCGGATCGAGGGAGGCGAACGTGTCGGCCGTCGCCGCGCCATCGACGTTCGCGACGAAATGGCAGCGCGGGCCGTCGCAGTAGGGGGCGAGGGCGCGGGTCGCCATGCGGGGTCCGAGGTCGGAGCCGCCGATGCCGAGGTTGACCACGTCGGTGAAGCGGGCGCCGTCCGCCGCCGCGATCGAGCCGTCGCGAACCCTCTCGGCGAAGGAGAGGAAACGCTCGCGCTCGGCGGTGACCTCGCCAGCGAGTGGTGCAAGGTGGGCGAACGGATGATCCGGCCCGAGGGCGCCCGCGGGGGTGCGAAGAAGCGTGTGGAGGGCGGCGCGCCGCTCGGTGACGTTCACCGGGTCGCCGCGCAGCAGCGCATCGCGCGCGGGCCCGACGCCGCGTGAACGGGCAAAGGCGAGGAGGGCATCGAGCGCCGGGCGGTCGAGCCAGCATTTCGACAGGTCGACGAGAAGGCTGCCGGTGCGGAACGTAAAAGTCGCGGCGCGTTCGGGATCGGTCGCGAAATGCTCGGCGAGGGTGAGGCGACGCGCGTTCGCGGCGGCCTCGTCCAAGGGGCGCCAGGTGTCGTTCGTCGCGTTCGCGGCCATGGACCGTGCCTCCGTTGCTCGCGCGCCCGGTTCCGCGATCCTCAGCCGGAAAGCAAGCCGCGCCGCTCGAGCTCTCGATAAAGCTCCTCGGCAAGCTGCTCGGGCGCCGCTCCGTCGCCATCGAGCACGATGTCGGCGGCCTCGGGGGGCTCGTAGGCCGAATCGATGCCGGTGAAGTTGCGGATGAGGCCCTGGCGCGCCTTGCGGTAGAGGCCCTTGGGATCGCGCGCCTCGCAGACCGCGAGCGGCGTGTCGACGAACACCTCGAGGAACTCGCCCTCGCCGAAGAGTTCGCGCGCCATGCGCCGCTCGGCGCGGAAGGGGGAGATGAACGAAACCATGGTGACGAGACCGGCATCGACCATGAGGCGGGCGACCTCCGAGACACGGCGGATATTTTCCACTCGGTCCGCATCGGTGAAGCCGAGGTCGCGGTTGAGGCCGTGGCGCACGTTGTCGCCGTCGAGGATGTAGGTGTGGCGGCCCTCGCCGTGGAGCCGGCGCTCGAGGAGGTTGGCGACGGTCGACTTGCCGGAACCGGAGAGGCCGGTGAACCAGAGGCAGACCGGCTTCTGGCCTTTGAGACCCGCGCGGGCGGCGCGGTCGATGTCGAGCGACTGCCATTGAACGTTGGTGGCGCGGCGGAGCGCGAAACGGATCATGCCGGCGCCGACGGTCTCGTGCGTCATGCGATCGATGAGCACGAACCCGCCGGTCTCGCGGCAGGTATCGTAGGGATCGAAAACCAGCGGCCGCGAGAAGGAGAGGTTGACGAGGGCCATCTCGTTGAGCTGCAACTCGCGGCCGGCGACGGGCTCGAGCGAGTCCACGTCGATCTTGTGTTTCAAGGCGGTGATCGTCGCGGTGGCGCGCTGTGTGGCGAGGCGGATGGTATAGGGACGACCCGGAAGCAGCGGGGCCTCCGACATCCAAACGAGGTGGGCCGCGACCTGGTCGGCAAGTTCGGGGCGCGTGTCCGCCGCCGCAAGGACGTCGCCGCGCGAGATGTCGATCTCCTCGGCGAGTGTCAGGGTGACGGCCGCCCCCGCGCCCGCCTCGGAGAGATCGCCGTCGGCGGTGACGATGCGAGCGACGGAGGTGGTGCGCGCGGAGGGGAGAACGACGACCGGATCGCCCGGCTTGATTTTGCCGGCGACGACGGTGCCGGCATAGCCGCGAAAGTCGAGGTTCGGGCGGCAGACCCACTGCACGGGAAGGCGGAAGGCGTCGAGGGTTCCGCCGGTCGCCGTCTCCACGGTCTCGAGGTGAGAAAGGAGGGTCGGGCCGTGGTACCAGTCCATGGTCGCGGCGGGCGCCGCGATGTTCTCGCCGCGCAGTGCGGAGAGGGGAATTGCGGTGACGTCGGTTATCGACAGTTCCTGCGCGAAGGCCATGTAGTCGTCGACGATCTCGCGGAACCGCGCCTCGTCGTAGGCGGCCAGGTCCATCTTGTTGATCGCGAGCACGAAGCTGCGAATGCCGAGGAGGTGGGCAATGATGGTGTGGCGGCGCGTCTGGGTGAGGATGCCCTTGCGCGCGTCGACGAGGAGAACCGCGAGGTCGGCGTTGGAGGCGCCGGTCGCCATGTTGCGGGTGTACTGGACGTGGCCGGGCGTGTCGGCGACGATGAACTTGCGGTGGGCGGTGGAAAAATAGCGGTAAGCGACGTCGATGGTGATGCCCTGCTCGCGTTCGGCCTGGAGGCCATCGACGAGGAGAGCGAAATCGATCTCGCCGCCGGTCGTGCCATGTGTGCGGCTTTCGCTCTCGAGCGAGGCGAGCTGGTCGTCGAGGACGAGCTGGGCATCGTAGAGGAGGCGCCCGATGAGCGTGCTCTTGCCGTCGTCGACGCTGCCGCAGGTGAGGAAGCGGAGAATGGAGCGGTGGGAGGTCGCGGTTGCCGGGGCCGTCATCAGAAATAGCCCTCCTGCTTCTTCTTTTCCATGGCGCCGGCGCCGTCCTTGTCGATGAGGCGGCCCTGGCGCTCGGACGTGCGCGAGGCCTTCAATTCGTCGAGGATTTCGGCGACCGTCGTGGCGTCGGAATCGATGGCTCCGCTCAATGGGTAGCAGCCGAGCGTGCGGAACCGCACCCGGCGCATGCCGGGCTGCTCGCCCGGGCGCAGGGGCAGGCGCTCGTCGTCGCGCATGATCAGGAGACCGTCGCGCTCGACCACCGGGCGCTCGGCGGAGAAGTAGAGCGGGACGATGGGGATCGCCTCCTCGAGGATGTATTGCCAGACGTCCAGCTCCGTCCAGTTCGAAAGGGGGAAAACCCGCATGGTCTCGCCGGGCGCGAGATCAGGGTTGAAGAGATGCCAGAGTTCGGGGCGCTGGCGCTTGGGGTCCCAGCGGTGGCCGGGCGAACGGTGGGAGAAGACCCGCTCCTTGGCGCGCGATTTCTCCTCGTCGCGCCGGGCGCCGCCGATCGCGGAATCGAAGCGATGGGCATCGAGCGCCTGGCGCAGCGCCTGCGTCTTCATGACGTCCGTGTGCAGAGCCGAGCCGTGCGAGATCGGGCCGATGCCCGCCGCCAGTCCCTCCTCGTTGGTGTGAACGATGAGATCGAGGCTGTGCTCGGCGGCGATCCGGTCGCGGAAGGCGATCATCTCGCGGAACTTCCACGTGGTGTCGATGTGCAGGAGGGGAAACGGGAGGCGGGCCGGATGGAAGGCCTTCAGCGCGACGTGCAAGAGAACGGAGCTGTCCTTGCCGATCGAATAGAGCATCACCGGGCGCTCGAAGCCGGCGACGACCTCGCGGAAGATGTGGATGCTCTCGGCCTCGAGTTCGGCGAGATGGGGGGAGAGGCGTTTCATCGCTGTCCGTTCCGGGTCGGCACGTGGTTTCGGGAGCCGCCGGCAGTGCTCCGGCGGGCGGATCGGCCCCTATTGGACCAGCCGTGAGGCCGTCGCAAGGGGCCGGGCGGCGTTGTCGGCATCGCAATGGGCGGGGTTGACGGTGTCCTCGGCGGCCGTTGCCCGGGAGTGGTCTCGGGGATGCGAGAAGTCAGTCTCCGGTCTCCGGCGCGCGCGCCCCGGCACGGATGCCGGTCGAAGAGAGTGGGTTTCGCCGCACGTCCACGAAGAGCCACGCCGGTGGCGGCAGCACCGCGAGCGAGGCGGCGCGCGAAGGCGGCACGCGGTGGCGGGCGAGGCGGTGGGCGGCGGGGGACGCGAGAGCGTGGTAGCGCCAGCCTGGGCGGTCCGCGACGGCCATGGGCAAGGTGGCGGCGATCAGCTCCCAGTCGCGCCATCGGTGAAACTGGGCGAGATTGTCGGCGCCCATCAGCCAGACGAAGCGGACGGCCGGGAGGGTCCGGGCGAGGTGGGTGAGCGTTTCGGCGGTGTAAGCAGACCCGAGTGTCGCCTCGAAACCCGTCACGGCGATACGTGGATGGTCCGCGACAGCCGCCGCCCGGGCGATACGATCGGAGAGCGGGGCCAGTTGTGCATGATCTTTCAGCGGGTTGCCGGGCGTTACAATCCACCAGACGGCGTCCAGCCGCAGCCGGCGCATGAGTTGCAGCGAGATGTCGCGGTGGCCATCGTGGGCGGGGTTGAAGCTGCCGCCGAGCAGCCCGATTCGCGCGCCCGCTGGAGCCGGCGGTGGCCGGTCGAGGTGGATCGGAGCGCGTGGTGGGGTGGGCATCAGGGCTTCTTCGGGGGGCCGGGCGGCACGGAAAGCGGGCCCCCGCCCTGGCCATGGCGCGGCGTCTCGCCATCGTCGATGGCGTAGTAGTCCGACTTGTCGTCGACGTAGATGTGCGCGATCTGCTTGAGGCCGGTCGGGCGGTCGAGGGTTCCGGCCATGACGCTGACTCGGGTTCCGTCGCTCGCCTTCCAAAAGAGGTTGGAGCCGCAGACTTTGCAAAAGCCGCGCTCGGCGACGTCGGACGACCGATACCAGGCGACGTCGGAAGCGCCACTCGTCAAGCGGAAGTTGTCCGCCCGCACCGATGTCGCGGCCACGGTATGGCCGCTCCAGCGCCCACACTGTTCGCAGTGGCAGACGACGACGCCACGCAGCGGGGGCGTCAGCTCGTAGCGAACCCGGCCGCAGAGGCACCCCCCGCATTTGACGTCGTTGCCCATGGCGGCACTCCCTTTCGGCTCATGGACGGGTCTGACCACAGCCACGAACCTGATACTTGAAGCTGGTCAGCTGCTCGACACCGACCGGACCGCGCGCGTGCAGCCGGCCCGTAGCGATGCCAATCTCGGCGCCCATACCGAATTCGCCACCATCGGCGAACTGGGTCGAGGCGTTGTGCAAGACAATGGCACTGTCGACCTCGGCAAGGAAGCGCTCGGCGGCGGCTCCGTCCTCGGTCACGATGGCGTCGGTGTGTGCGGAGCCGTGGCGGGCGATGTGGGCGATGGCGGCCCCGAGACCATCGACCACGCCGACGGTGATGATGGCGTCGAGGTATTCGGTCGTCCAGTCCTCGGCCGTCGCGGCCACGACGCGTGGATCGGCGGCCATGGCGGCGGCATCGCCGCGCACCGCACAGCCGGCGGCGATCAGGGCGTCGACGAGGGCCGGCAAGTGCGCGCGCGGCGCGCTGGCGTCGACGAGCAGCTTTTCGGCCGCGCCGCAGATGCCGGTGCGGCGCATCTTGGCGTTGACGACGATGGAACGGGCCATGTCGAGGTCGGCTTCGGCATGGACGTAAACGTGGCAGATGCCCTCGAGATGGGCGAAAACCGGCACCCGGGCCTCGCGCTGGATGCGTTCGACGAGGCTGCGACCGCCGCGCGGCACGATCACGTCGATGGCCCCGTCGAGACCCGTGAGCATGGCGCCGACAGCGGCGCGGTCGGTCGTCGGAACGAGTTGAATGGCGTCCTGCGGCAGGCCGGCCTCGCCGAGGCCGCACCGCAGCGCGGAATGAATGGCCGTGGCGGAGTGGAAGGCGTCGGAGCCGGTGCGCAGGATCGCCGCGTTGCCGGCCTTGAGGCAGAGGGCACCGGCGTC
Organism: Hyphomicrobiales bacterium; assembly: GCA_016125495.1. Classification (NCBI taxonomy): domain Bacteria; kingdom Pseudomonadati; phylum Pseudomonadota; class Alphaproteobacteria; order Hyphomicrobiales; species Hyphomicrobiales bacterium. Next base: position 14,637 of record WGLQ01000021.1, read on the forward strand.
CGCCGTCACGTTGGGACGGCTCTCGAAGATGACGCCGACCACACCCAAGGGCGTGCGCACCCGCGCGATGTCGAGACCGTTCGGGCGCTGCCAGCGTGCGATGACCCTGCCGACGGGATCGTCGAGCCGTGCGATGTTCTCGAGGCTCGCGCAGATGGCGGCAAGGCGCGCCCGATCGAGCCGCAGACGGTCGAGGAAAGAGGCCGGCCGGCCGGCGGCCTCGGCCAGGGTGAGGTCGCGGGCGTTGGCGGCGATGATCCCTTCGGCCGAGGCCTCGATCGCGCTCGCCATCGCGCGCAAGGCGGCGTCCTTGCGGTCAGCGGGGGCCAGGGCCAGCGCACGTGCGGCGGCGCGGGCCTTGCCGCCGATATCGCGCATCAGGACCTCGAGGGCCGGCTCGGCGTTTCCGTCCACGTCAGGTTCCCTCGTTCTCGCGCGGTGCCGCCTGGACGGCCCGCGTCAATACCATGTTGTCGCGGTGGACGAGTTCGGTGCGGCCAGCATAGCCGAGCTCGGCCACGATGGCGGGCGTGCTCCGGCCCATGATACGACGGGCGTCGTCGCTCGAATAGGCAACGAGGCCACGCGCGATCTCGGCTCCGTCGAGCGCGCGCACGACGACTGCGTCGCCGCGTTCGAAGGTTCCGGTGACCTGTCGCACGCCGGCCGGCAGCAGGCTCTTGCCAGCCATCAGGGCCGTCGTCGCACCGTCGTCGATGACGAGCGTGCCGCGCGGCTCGAGGCTGCCCGAGATCCAGCGCTTGCGCGCTGTCGTCGGGTCGGCCTTGGCAATGAACCAGGTCGAGGGACAGCCCTCGGAAAGACGGCGCAGCGGATGGCGCTCCTTGCCGGACGCTATGACCATGTGCGCGCCCGCGGCGAGCGCGATCTTTCCGGCGACGATCTTCGTCACCATGCCGCCGCGCGATAGTTCGGTGCCCGCGTCGCCCGCCATCGCCTCGATTTCGGGTGTGATCTCACGCACTTCCTCGAGGCGCCGCGCGCTGGGATCGAGCGCCGGCGGCGCGGTGTAGAGGCCGTCGATATCGGAGAGGAGGACGAGGACGTCGGCGCTCGCCATGCTGGCGACGCGGGCGGCGAGGCGGTCGTTGTCGCCGTAGCGGATCTCGCTGGTGGCGACCGTGTCATTCTCGTTGACGACCGGCACCACACCGAGGCGCACGAGGGTCTCGATGGTGCCCCGTGCATTGAGGTAGCGGCGACGTTCCTCGGTGTCGCCGAGCGTCAGGAGCACCTGTGCGACGGTCAGTCCACGTTCGGCAAAAAGCTCCTCATAGGCCCGCGCGAGGGCGATCTGACCGACAGCGGCAGCCGCCTGGCTCTCGTCGAGCCGCAGCGGGCCACGCGGCAGGCCGAGCCGGCCGCGGCCGAGCGCGATGGCGCCCGAGGACACGAGGATCAGCTCCCGGCCCTCGGCGGCCAGCGCCGAGGCATCGTCCGCCAGCGCCGTCAGCCAAGCCCGGTCGAGGTGGCCGCTGGTGCGCTCGACAAGCAGGGCGGAGCCGATCTTGACGACGATCCGCCGCGCATTCCGCCATTCCGGCCGCATCTCGCGCCCTCCCTCGGCCAGCTCGTGGCCGACTCTCCCCGAGCCTATCGGCTCAGGGGTGCCAGCCACCGGTGCCATTCTCGACGACCGACTCGGCTTCGGCGTGGCGAGCGAGGGCGGCCTTGCGGATCACCTTTGCGATGGCGTGCAAGGCGGCGTCCATGCCGGCTCCCGTCACCGCCGAAAGGCGAAGCGGCTTCTTGCGTGCGACGCGTTGGAGTTCGGCGGCGCGGGCATCGAGCGTCGCTTCATCGAGCGCATCGCACTTGGACAGCGCCACCAGCTCTTTCTTCCTCGCGAGGCCGTGGCCGTAGGCCCGCAATTCCGTGCGGACCACCCGGTAGGCCTCGGCGACGTTTTCGCTGGTCGCATCGACCAGATGGAGAAGCACCCCGCAGCGTTCGACATGGCCGAGGAATCGATCGCCGATGCCGGCCCCTTCGTGGGCGCCTTCGATGAGGCCGGGCAAGTCGGCGAGCACGAAGTCGACGTCGCCGACTTTCACGACGCCGAGGTTTGGGTGCAGCGTGGTGAAGGGATAATCCGCGATCTTCGGCTTGGCGGCCGAGACGGCGGACAGGAACGTCGACTTGCCGGCGTTCGGCAAGCCGACGAGGCCGGCGTCGGCGATCAGCTTCAAGCGGAGCCAGATGGTCAATTCGGTGGCCGGCTCGCCCGGATTGGCGTGGCGCGGGGCCTGATTGGTCGAGGACTTGAAATGCGAATTGCCGAAACCGCCGTTGCCACCCTTGGCGACGCGGTAGCGCTCGCCGGGCTTGGTCAGATCGGCCAGCAGGGTCTCGTTGTCCTCGGCCAGCACCTGGGTGCCCGGCGGGACCTTCAGAACCACGTCGGCGCCGTTCGGGCCGGTGCGGTTGCGGCCCATGCCGTCGGTGCCACGCCCGGCCTTGAAGTGCTGTTGATAGCGATAATCGATGAGCGTGTTGAGGTTGGCGACGCAGGCGATCCAGACATCGCCGCCCCGCCCGCCATCACCGCCGTCCGGTCCACCGAACTCGATGAACTTCTCGCGACGGAACGAGACGCTGCCGTTTCCGCCAGCGCCCGCCACGACATAAACCTTGGCCTGATCGAGGAACTTCATCGGCGGCACTCAACGCAGGATGCCCCGTCGTGAGAGGACGACGGCATAGAACGGCAGCAGCAGGGCAACCGCCACTATGACGGCAGAAACGGCTTCCTGGCCATCCATCCGGGGCGCATCGGGGTCGACGAGGCCGAGGACCAAGCTGACGGTCGCTGCGAACAGCGAAAGCGTGAGGACCGGGATCGCGATCCGTCGCCGCAACAGCAACGCGAGACTGCCCGCGATACCGGCGAAGAGGCCGGTACCCCAGATGGCGTAGACCCACCAGGGCATTGCCAGCCAGTAGTCGATCATCTCCGGCGGAAACTGGGCAAGATAGCCCGCGTGCTTCGTCACCGTCATCACGTAGTCGAAGGCGCCGAAGGCATTCCAGGCGAGGCCGACGAAACCGACCGCCCAGAGGTGCCAGGGGAATGGTCGCCTGAGGTCGGCCTGACGCCCGGTCATCCTGGTACTCCCGCGTCGGTCGCCACGACCCTATCGCGGTGCGGAGCTACTCCGCCGCTTCGGCGACCGGCACCACGGAGACGTGGACGCGTTCCTTGGCGCGCGTCTTGAACTCCACCCGGCCCTCGCGAACGGCGAAGATCGTGTGGTCCTTGCCGATTCCGACGCCCTCGCCCGGATGCCACTTCGTGCCGCGCTGGCGCACGATGATGTTGCCTGGGACCACGGCCTCGCCGCCGAACTTCTTGACGCCGAGCCGGCGGCCGGCTGAATCGCGGCCGTTCCGAGACGAGCCGCCTGCCTTCTTGTGAGCCATCTCGCTCTCCTTGCTTCTTCGTCACGATCGCGGCCGCAATCGGCCCGGTGACGTCCTATGCCTGCTCGGCGGCCAGCTTCTTGGCCTGCTCGACCCAATTCTCGCGCTCGATGCGGCCCTTGAAATTCAACACCGCGTCGACACGGGCGATATCGTCGGGCGTGAAGGCGGCGACCTGAGCGAACTTGATGACGCCGAGTTTGTCGAGCTTCTCGGCGATGACAGGGCCGACACCGCTGATGCGCGTCAGGTCGTCGGGCTCGCCCGCCGGGCGGGTGAAGATCGGCGAGAGTTCACCGGCGGCCACGGTGGCGGCTGCCGCGATCGGTGCGGCGCTGGCCTTGGCGAGGACCTTGCCGTCCAGCACGATCTCGGTGATGCGCACCGTCGTCTGCAGCTGACGGTGGCCCTTCTTGCGGCGGTAGTTCTGCCGGCGGCGCTTCTTGAAAACGATGACCTTCTTGGCGCGTCCCTGCTCGACCACTTCGCCGGCGACACTGGCGCCGGCGATCAGGGGCGAACCAATGCGCGGCTCGCCTTCGCCGGCGAGCATCAGAACCTCACCGAAGGTAACCCTTTCGCCGACCTCGCCGGACAGCTTTTCAATCGTAATGACGTCGTCGCTGGCAACGTGATACTGCTTGCCGCCCGTCTTGATGACCGCGAACATGCTCTCTTCCTTCATCTCTCCGCGCCCTGTGGCGTCGCGACGAGCGCGAACTTGAGCGGATTCGACGGCCGGCCAATGGGAATGGCCTCAAATGTCGAAAACCCGCCGGGCGCGTCCGCAACGTTCCCCCTCGAGGGAGCTGCAGGCGACTGCTTCGGCGAGTGAATAGCCTCGGGCAGCGATCTTGGAAGCCGGCTTACGCCAGCTGGACGGGTTATACGGGAGATTGCGGTAAAGTCAACGAACGGAACGGCGACCCGGGCGCAAATGAGCCGCGAGCTCCGCCTTCACCTCTTGGATCGGAGGCGTGAGCGACCACGTATGTGGCACTCTCGTGCAACCTGCGGACAGCCACCTTGACCACAGAAACCAACCAGGATCTGCTCGACATTCCGCTGGTCGACGTCGGCCCGGACTTCGCGGTCGAGACCGTCGCGCGCGAGCCGGCACGGGTGCAAGCGCTGCTCGACGAGGCGGCCGGGCGCGTGCCGTCGCTCGCCGTGCGAATGGCGGATGCCGTGTCGAAGCGCTGGCTGCGGCATTTCCACGCCGGTCATCTCGCCGAGATCGAGCGGGTCGCAGAGCACGTCGGGCGGCCAGGAGCCTATTTCCTCAACGTCAGCTACGAATGGGGTTGCACGAGTTCGGTGCGGCCGGCGGCGGGTGGTGGCGGCGAAGGCCGAGGCATGCGGCTCGTCCGTGTCCTCGACTGGCCGGATCGCGGCCTCGGCCGGCACGTGATGGCGGCGCGGGTGGAAAGCCGTCTCGGCGCCTGGGTGACGCTCACCTGGCCGGGCTACACCGGCGTGCTGCAGGCGTCGGCTCCCGGGCGTTTCGCGGCGGCCCTCAACCAGGGACCGATGGAGCGTTCGGTCGGCTTGGTTGCCTGCGATTGGTGCGTCAACCGCTGGGCGGTTTGGTGGTCGCCGCACTTGCCGCCGGCAATGCTTCTTCGGCGCGTCTTCGAGCGGGCCCCCGACTACGCGACCGCCCGTCGGATGCTGACCGACACGCCGATCACGCTGCCGACGATCTTCACCCTGGCCGGACCCGAGCCGGGCGAGGGCTGCGTCATAGAACGCCGAGCGCTGTCCGCCCATGTCATCGAGGCGCCTGCGGCGGCGGCCAATGCCTGGCAGCGGGCCGACTGGCGCGGCCGAGCGCGGGGCGAGGAAAACGGGCGGCGGCGACACGACCTCGCTTGTGCGAGGGGAGGCGCGCCATTGCCCGGCGCGAGCGGCTTCGACTGGCTGGCGCCGCCCGTGCTCAACGAGCGCACCCGGCTCGCGATGGTCGCGGAACCGGCGAGCGGGCGGCTCTGGGCGCAGGGTTTCGAGGCGTGTCGGCCCGCGACCGCGCTGACATCGTTCGACGGTGCCACGGTCGAGATGTTCCCGGGCGTCGTGGCGTGAGTGGCCCGATCCCGGCTTCCAGTGGCATGCTGATGCGGGTTGCGTGGGGCGGGAGGAGCGTCTAGAACCGCCCTCCGATCACCCGAGAGAGGGTCTTGGCCCGATCGATGCGGAGAGGTGCCGGAGTGGTCGATCGGGGCGGTCTCGAAAACCGTTGAGCGCGCGAGCGTTCCGAGGGTTCGAATCCCTCCCTCTCCGCCAAATCACATTGATTTTTCAGCGAGTTTCATTCGTCGACGACGGATCGCGGCGGCCGTGCTCACGGCAGTCGGCGGCGCATCACGGGGCGTGTCGGCGAGCGGCGGGCAACCTCTTGGAAGCCGGCCTTGCGGTAAGCGCTGGCGAGGCCGATCCAGGAATAGGCGGCGGGATAATCGGCGCCCTGTGGATCATTCGGATAGCCCTCCAAGATGCGGGCACCATGCCGGGCGGCGAAGGCGCTGGCGGCGTTCAGCAATTGCACGGAAAGGCCTTTGCGCCGGTGCGATCGGGCAATGAAGAAGCACGTCACCGACCAGACCTCGGCTTCGTCGACAGGGGCCAGGACGCGCGAGGTCGCGAGGCGGGGGAAGGCGGCGCGCGGCGCGAGCGAGCACCAGCCGACCGGCGCACCATCGACGTAGGCCAGCAGCCCCGGTGGCCGCTCGGCGGCAAAGACGTCCGCCATGGCTGCGTGGCGCCCCTGCGGACCGGCGGCGTCGTAGTCGCGCTTGGTGTAACGCCACAGCATGCACCAGCAACCGCCGACGCCGCCCTTGACGCCCATCAGGCTTTCGAAGTCGGGCCAGCGATCCGAGGTCGCGGGGTGGATGTCATACGTCGCCGCCGTCATCGGCGTGCCCTCGCCCTGTGCGTCACGCCGCCCTGCGCCTCATGCTGTCTTCCAATCGCCCGTCGTGTTCCACCAGCGATTCGGATTGGTGCTGTCGTCGAGCCCCTTGGTGCGGCTGGTGAGGATCTCGGTGACCTCGATCACCGGCTCCTGGTAGCTGTGGACCTCATAGATCGTGTCGAGAACGGCTTCCAGGACCTGCCTATCGTAGGGAACCTCGAAACGCAGTTCGACCACGCCTGGGCGTTGCCGTACCTCGGACTCCGTTCCAGCTCGCGCGCCTTCGAGCGGGCGATACCGTTCGGTGCCCGCCGCCGAGACCCAGGCATTGCTGTCATAGGCCCCCTGAATGAGCGGGGTTGCGTGCACGATGTGCATCATGAGCCGCTCGACGTCCTGGCTCGGGGCAAGCAAGCGAACGCAATAGACGTGCTCCATGCGCAGAGCACGCGTCTCGAACGGTTTCGACATGGTCACTGCCCCTTCGCCCATCGCGCCCCCAATCCCAAGATCAGCCGGGCCGACACGGCGCAGCGAAGATGGCACGTGCCTCCTGACACCGTGGTGTCAGGAACGCGAACAGGCGGCTCGCACCCAGGCCTCCAAGGTGACGACACGTGCCGCTCGTAACGTCGCGCCGCACGCCGCACGCCGCGCGACCTCGGCGGTAAGGCTACGAACGTGTGAATACTGTGCAGTATCCAAACATTGCACTATGGTGACGGCGTCCGGGGTCGGGATCGGGGCGGCATGGGTTCGGGCGAACCCGGGGGGCCGTGCGCCAAGTCGTACCAATCGAGACAAGTCGGTGTTCGTGCCCACTCGAGGCAGGCGTATGTGCAGTCGTCGCATCGTCCGTTGTGTCCTGTCGGTGAGCCTCAGCGTGCTCGTCGCATGGCTCGCGGCCGTATCGCCGGCCACCGCCAAGCCGGTCCGTAAGCTCACGGACAAGAGGCCCGTGCTGAACGTCGCGATCGGAACCGGCTCGCCGCTCGGGCTCTATTTCGTCGTCGGACAGGCGATCTGCCGGTTGCTGGCCCTGCGCGAATCCGGCGGGCCGGAACTCGACACCATCCGCCCCATCGTGAACTGCGCGGCGCCGCCCTCGGCCGGTTCCATCGCGAACATCCAGGGGCTCAGGGCGGACCGCTACAACTTCGCCATCGTGCAGTCCGATTGGCAGCACCACGCCTACAACGGGAGTGCCCGCTTCACCGGCAAGCGCTTCGAACGCCTCAGATCGGTCATCTCGCTCTATCCGGAAGTGTTCCACCTCGTGGCGGGCAGGGATTCGACGGTCTCGGATTTCGCCGGCCTCGGTGGTCGCCGGGTCAATCTCGGGTCGCCGGGCTCGGGCCTTCGGGCGACGTTCGAGATTCTGCTCGAAGCGGCGGGCAAGGATGCCACCTGGTTCGCCGAGGCACTCGAGATCGACTACGCCGAACAGGGCGGCAAACTGTGCGCCGGCGATGTCGACGTCGGGGCCTACAGCATCGGCGTGCCCAGTTCGCTCGTTGCCCAGGTGCTCGAGGAGTGCAAGGGGCGGCTCATCTCGATCGACGAGGTCATCGTGCAGCGGCTCGTCGACAAATTCCCCTTCTATGCACCGGCGCAGGTGCCTGCCGAGACCTACCCTTCCATCGAAAGCGACACCTTCTCCCTCGGCCTCAAGGCAACGCTGGTGACGACGAGCGATACCCCGGACGCCGTGGTCTACGAGGTCGTGCGCACGATCTTCGAGGGGATTTCGGAGTTTCGCGCGATGCATCTGTCGTTCGGCGAGTTGCGGGCGACCAAGATGATCCGGGAAGGCATGTCGGCGCCGCTGCATCCCGGCGCGGCACGCTATTTCGCGGAACGGGGATGGCTCACGGAACGGTGACGCTGAGATCGAGGGTTCGCTTGGAGGGCCCTTGCGAAACTCGGGTGTGGCGGTCGAGTGGATGGGAGTAGCCGGCCGACGGCGCGGCTCGTTGCGATACTCAGGGGAGGACGAGTTGTCCGGCTCAGGTGGAAGGTTGAAGGACTGGCTCGGGCGCGCCGCCGGTCCGATCGCGAGTGTCCTGGCGCGGGCGAGGAAGCCGCGTGGTCATGGCATCTCGCTACGCACCAAGCTCATCGTCTGCATCCTGACCGCCGGCATCGCCAGCATCATCGGCCTCGGCGTGGTCGTGTACCGCAGCGGAGCCGACGCCATATCGTCCCAGGTGGAAAATCGACTGACCCAGATCAGGGAGATCCGCGGCAAGCAGGTCCAGAACCAGCTCGACAGTCTCGCCAACGCATTCGGCGCACTCTCCACCGACATCTCCGTTGCCGCCGCGATTTCGCTGTTGCGCGATGGCTGGGCGGAGCTGGGCTACGGCAGGGAAGCCGACACGCGGCGGGCGCGGCTCGCGGATTATTATCGTGAACGGGTTCTGCCGCAGGTCGCGGGTGGGGGGCGCACCATTCTGACCGAGACCGACCTCTTGCCCAGAACCGATCGCGGGCAAGACCTGCAGGCGTTGTTCATCGCCGGGAATCCGGCCAAGGCGGGGGAGCGCGAGGCACTGCGGGACCATCCTGTCTCCAACCCCTATACGCTGGCGCACGGCACATATCACGCCTGGTTCGCGGAACTGGCGTTGCGGTTCGCTTTGCACGACATCGTCCTCGTCGAGCCGGAGGATGGGGTTGTCGTCTATTCTGTCGAGAAGGAAATCGATCTCGGCACCAAGCTGATCGGCGGGCCGCATGCCGACAGCGGCCTCGGCCGACTGGTGCGCGAGGTGCTGCGCGATCCCAAGCGGGGGGAGGTGCGCTATTCCGATTTTTCGTTCTACCTGCCGTCCGATAACCGACCGATGATGTTCATCGCCACCCCGGTGTTCTCGCAGTGGAAGCTGATCGGGGTGGTCGCGGGGAAGATTCCGACTTCGATGCTCAATGACATCCTCAGCGGCCAGAATCGCTGGAGCGAGGAAGGCCTCGGGGAAAGCGGGGAGGTCTATATCGTCGGCGCGGACCGCCTGCTCAGGAGCGAATCCCGATTCATGATCGAACAACCGGAGCGTTTCCTCGACCAGCTCGCGGGCTTCGGGGTGCCCGCCGAGGAGGTCGAACAGATCCGCGCGCGAGGTACCGCAGTGATGCTCCGTCGGGTGGGAACGGAGGCCGCCGACGGTGCCTTCGGAAGGCGGAGCGAGACGAGGGTCCTGCGGGATTACCGCGGGATCACGGTTCTCAGCTCCTATGCTCCGCTCCCGTTGCGCGGCCTCGACTGGGCCATCGTCGCGGAGATCGACGAGGACGAAGCCTTCCGGCCACTGAAGGATTTCGGGCGGACGGTCACGATCACGACCAGCATCCTCGGTTTCATCCTCACGATGCTCGCATTCTGGCTGTCGTCGTGGCTGCTGACGCCGCTGTGGACGTTGGTCACCACGGTAGGGCGGCTCGAGGCGGGCGAGCGGGGGGTGGAGATCACGCGGCAGTCGGACGACGAAGTCGGCCGGCTCGCAGGTGCGTTCTCCGGACTTTCGCAGCGCATCGACGGGCTGAACCAGCAGATCGACCGCAAGAACGAAGTCTACGAGCTGATGCTCGGACAATTGTTCCCCGAAGGTGTCGCGCGGCGCCTGCGGCGCGGCGAGGATTATACCGTCGAGAGCGCCGCCAATGCCACCGTCGTCTACCTTTCCCTCTTCGGTGTGCAGGACACCTTCGGCGATCACGACGGCGGGCCGTCCTTCGAGATGCTCAACGATCTCGTCGAGATCCTGGATGGACTGGCCGAGGAAGCCGGGATCGACAAGGTCAAGAGCACCGGGGAACATTATGTCGGTGTCTGCGGACTGCACGTGCCGAGGCTGGATCATGCCAGGCGGGCGATCGGGTTCGCAGTCCGGGCGCAAGCTGCGGTGGAGCAATATGCACGGAGCCGCGAGCGCAGCATCCGGGTCTGCGTCGCGCTCGCCTCCGGCGTGGTGCATGCCGGGCTGATCGGTCGCCGGCGGTTCGTCTACGACGTCTGGGGGCAGCCGTGCAGCGACGCACGGCGGATCGCGATGGGTCTCGCATTCGATCGCATCGGCCTTCTCGAGAGCACATACAACCTGCTCGGCCGGCCCGATGTGTTCGAGGAGAGTTCATCGGAACTCTCGCCTTCGCTCGGCACGATCGTCTGCCATACCGCGGCCATCGCCGATATTTCCTTCCTCGCTGGCGGAGCGGCAAGCGGGTCGGGCGTACGCAAGGCGAGCTGAGAACAATTCGGATCGGGGCAACGCGATGCAAGAAGGACAGCAGGGTGCGGAATGGCTCGCGGGCGGCGCGACGCTGCTCATCGCCTTTCCGGTCGCCATGGTGGTGCTGGCGGAACTTTCCTCACGGCTCGCCGGAACGCGGTGGAACGGCTACCGCGAGCCGATCAGGCTGCTGCGCATGCAATGCCTGCCGGCGCTGTTCCTTCTCGTACTGCTGCGCTCGGTGGTCGGGATGGAGAGCAGCTCGATCGCGGTGCGGGTCGCGGACACGGCGTTCTGGATCATGCTCGCCAACTTCGTGCTCTCGGCGACCAACGTGGCGTTCTTCGAGCAGGGGATGGGCGATGGCGCGCTCGCGCGAACGCCCAAGCTGCTGCTCGATCTCGTGCGCGCTTTCCTCGTGTTACTCGCGGCCGCCATCGTCATCTCCGTCGTCTGGGGCGTCGATCTCGGCGGCCTGCTGACGGCGCTCGGGGTCGGCTCCATCGTCATCGGGCTGGCGCTGCAGGATACGCTCGGCAGCATCTTCGCGGGTATCGCGTTGCTCTCTTCACGCCAGCTCAGGGTCGGTGACTGGGTTCTGCTCGGCCCGCACGAGGGGCGGATCGCCAACATGAACTGGCGCTCGGTGACCGTCGATACGCTGCTCGGCGATCGCGTGATCGTGCCGAATTCCTCGGTCTCCAAGGAGCGCATGACGGTGTTCGGCGTTGCGACGGGGGTGCGCTGGGCGAGCGCGGAATGTATCCTCGCATACGAGCATCCGCCGCAGCGCGTCATGGATTTGCTGATCGCCACGGCGAAGGCGGTGCCCGGAATCGCGCAGGACCCCGCCCCGATCGCCCGCCTCGTCGAATTCGGCGACTACGGCATCAAGTACGCGGTCTGGTTCGCCGTCGCCGACGTTCATCGGGTCGGGCTCTTCGCACACGAGATCCGCTGCAATTTCTGGTATGTCGCGCAACGTGAAGGGCTGATCTTTCCGGCCCGCTACAACTGGCTCTACGGTGACGGCCCGATGGCGGCGGAAGGCTCGCGAGGCAGATCGGGTGCCGGAGAGGCGGAAGGTGCAAAGCAACTCGCCCGGGAAATCGCCGGCTCCGGGGCAATTCCGCGCAATCCCGAAGCACTCGAAGGGCTCGCCGCCCGTGGCCGGCGTGTGCTCTATCGCGGCGGTGAAACGGTCGCTCTGGCCGGCGCGCCCTTACGCCATGTCTGGATCGTTCTCGACGGCGTCGTCAGTGTGGTCACCAAACAGGCAACCGGCGATGGCGCCCCGGCGTCGAATTTCCGGACCGGGCAAGTGGTCGTCTTTCCGGCGGCGCTGCATCACGGGACCCTGCCTTTCGATCTTCGCGCCGATTGCGACGTCGTGGCCATCGAACTGCCAGCGGACGACTTTGCGACCTATCTGGCCAAGGACCAGCCGCTCGCCGATCAGATCGAGCACCTCATGAGCCTCAACGAGCAAGTGCTCAATGGAGCCAACGGCACGGCGGCTGGCGCTGCGCGGGGCAAGACCGTCGGCAATCGCGGCGAGCTGTTGCAACAGCTGTTCGGTATCGAGGTGGTCGCGGCTGGCGCGGCAGCATCGGCTGTCGCACTCGGCCTCGAAAGCGCGCATGCCGCGAGCAGCAGCGATGGCGATAGGCGGCCGGCCGGCAATCCGGCTGACGACAACGACCAGAACGAAGCGCCCGACGGTCATGCTGGTGCGAACTGAGGCTGGCGGCGCGCGTGAGGGGCCGGTCAGATCGCGGGGTGGTCGTCGTCGATGATCTCGCTCGCGCCGCGGGGTTCGGGGCGGCCGGCGTCGCGGGCCGTCTTGCGGGCTTCGGCGATGGCGCGGATATGGGCGGCGATGCGAGGATGTGCCCGCTCGAGGCGCAGGAAGTCCTCGCGGTGAAGGCGCAGGAGCCGACAGCGGGCGGCCGTCGTGAACGGCACTTCGTGCGCCGACTGCTCCAGCATACCGATCTCGCCGAAGAAATCGCCGGTGCGCAAGGTAATGTCGCCGCCGCTCGTGCGGGTCGAGACCATTCCCGAGGCGATGAAAAACATCGACTCTCCCTGTTGCCCCTGGGTGATGACCTCCCAGTGGGGTGGGTAATTGTGGGCGTGCAGATAGGGCATGATGCCGGCGATGGCTTGGGCATCGAGTTCGGCAAAGAGCGGGATGCGAGCGAGTAGCGACCAGGTGATCACGAAGTCGCGGCGACCGACCTCCTGGGCGAAACCGGTCGAGATGATGGCGATCGGCAATGCGAACATGCCGAGCCCGATCACCATGACGAAGCTGCCGAACAGCTGGCCGAGGGGCGTGACCGGGGCGACGTCACCGTAGCCGACGGTGGTGAGCGTCGCCATCGCCCACCAGGCGGCCGCGGGGATCGATCCGAATTTCTCGGGCTGGGCGTCGTGCTCCAGGAAGTAGATCCCTGTCGAGGCAAAGAGGAGCGCGGCGATCATCAGCAGCAGCGCACCGGCAAGGGCGCGGCGCTCGTTGATCAGCACGCGTAAGAGCGTGTGCAGGGCAGGCGAGTAGCGCGCCAGCTTCAAGAATCGAAAGAGCCGCAGGATGCGCAGGATGCGCAGATCGATCGCCAGAAAGAGACTGAGATAGAACGGCAGGATCGCGGCGAGATCGATCAGCATGTAGGGGCGGCGCGCGAAGCGAAAGCGCGCCTCGAGCGGAGGGATGCGCTTGAGAAATGGAACTTCGACGCAACTCCAAAGTCGCAGCAGGTATTCGATGGTGAAAATGAAGACCGAGACGAGATTGAATACGTCGAGCGCCGCGCCGTAGTTCTCCTGAATGCTCGGCACGGTCTCCGCGGCGAATGCGATGACGTTCGCGATGATGAGGACGATCAGCGCGCGATCGACCAGGATGCTGGCGCGGTCCTCGCCGCGGCCGACCTCGAGGATCTCGTAGACACGGCGGCGCCAACCGTCGCGACCCACGCGGCCACGTCGCCAGCCATGCTGGAGAGAAGTGCCCAGCTGCTTCATTCCAAATGCCATCGAATGTTGCCCACCCCGACTGCAGCTCCTGCCTAACATTGCGCCGCACCTCGCAGCAACGCATGCCGTAAATGGCGTTAAGCCAAGCGGTGAGACGGGTCTCGATATCGGTTGGCCGCGCATGTGGGGCCGCATGTGGCTTGCCGAAGTGGCCGGAGTGTTGGATGCTCGGCAGGCGTTCCGGGGACCCTGAAGCGGGCCGGGACCGCAATTGTCGCGTGGCATGCCCGGCCGGCCGCGCGTGTCGGAGCCGGGGCGCATGCAGATGAGGGAGTTCGGAGTATGAATCGATTGCGTTTGCTTGCCGGTGTGATGGCGCTCGCCATTGCCGGTGCTGCCGGCGCCTCAACGGCCCATGCGGACAAATGGGACATGCCGCTCGCCTACGCGGCGACCAACTTCCATTCCGAAAACGCCGCAGAATTCGGTAAGTGCGTCGCTGGCGCCTCGGGCGGTGCGATCGATATCGTGACGCACCCGTCGGGCTCGCTGTTCAAGGGCAACGAGATCTGGCGCGCCGTGCAAACCGGACAGGCGCCGATCGGCGAGCGTCTCATCTCGGCGCACGCCAACGAGAACCCGCTGTTCGGCATCGACTCGGTGCCGTTCCTGGCCTCCTCTTTCGAAGAGAGCGAAAAGCTCTGGTCGGTGGCGCGCGACGCCGTTGCCCAGGCGCTCGATGAGAAGAATCTCGTCCTCCTCTATGCCGTGCCGTGGCCGCCGCAAGGGCTCTACTTCAAGAAGTCGGTCGCGTCGGTGGCCGATATGAAGGGCGTGCGCTTTCGTTCGTACAACACCGCAACGGCGCGGCTCGCAGAGTTGACCGGCATGCTGCCGGTTCAGGTGGAGGCGGCCGAGCTCAGTCAGGCGCTGGCGACCGGCGTTGCCGAGAGCTTCATCTCCTCCGGCGCAACGGGTTACGACCGCAAGGTCTGGGAGCATCTGACGCACTTCTACGAGGTGGACTCCTGGCTGCCGCGCAATGTCGTGTTCGTCAACAAGGACGTCTGGAACGGGCTCGACGATGCCAAGCGCAAGGCCCTCACGGACTGCGCCACGACGGCTGCGAGCGAGGGCCTCAAGCGTTCGATCGCCTACACACAATTCACTCTCAAGGGTCTGCGTGAAGGCGGCATGACGGTCGGACCAGCCAGTGAGACGCTCGTCAAGGAACTCAAGGCGATCGGTGTCACCATGACCGAGGAGTGGCTCAAGGAAGCCGGTGACGGCGGTCGAGCGATCGTGGAAGCATTCCGCAAGATGTAGGCCGGGACAACAATGCGTCAGGACGGGCGTCGGCCGATCGGCCAATGCCCGCGCCTGGCGGCAAAGCCCGGGCGGATGCCCGACGAGGGGCGAAGGGGGGAGAATGCAGGCGATCGGTGGCGTCGTCAGGCGCGTGCTCGATGGGCTCTATCTCGGGGCTGGCGTGCTCGCGGCATGCTTCACGATCGCGATCCTCGTCATCATCGTTGCACAGATGGTGGCGCGCTGGACGGGGAACGTCTTTCCGGGCGCCACGGATTATGCCGGCTATTGCATGGCGGGAGCCTCGTTCCTCGCCTTCGCCTACGCCCTCGATCGCGGAGCGCACATCCGCGTCTCGATCCTGCTCAACGCCTTCGGGACGCGGCGCTGGTGGCTCGAAATCTGGTGCTACGGCATCGCTGCTCTCGTTGCCACGTTCTTTGCCCGATATGCCGTCAAGGGCACCTATCTCTCTTGGAAACTCAAGGACATGAGCCAAGGGCTCGACCGGACCCCGACATGGATCCCGCAGTTGGCCATGGCGGTCGGGACGGTGCTGCTCGCGATCGCGCTCTGGGATCATCTCGTGCGCCTTCTCGTCAACGGACGCGTTGGCGTTGCCGACGGAGCAGACGACAATCGCGGTCGCGAGTAGGGGATGGAAATGGAGCAGCTGGCGCCGATCGCGGTTTTTCTCTTCGTTCTGTTCCTCCTGCTCGGCACTGGCGTTTGGGTCGGCCTCGCCCTCATCGGGGTCGCTTACGTCGGCATGGAGATGTTCACGTCGCGTCCGGCCGGCGATGCCATGATCACGACGATCTGGACGACCTCGTCCTCCTGGGCACTGACGGCGCTGCCGCTGTTCATCTGGATGGGGGAGATCCTCTATCGCACCCGCCTTTCGGAGGACATGTTCCGGGGGCTCTCGCCGTGGATGGCGGGGTTGCCGGGGCGGCTCATCCACACAAACATCGTCGGCTGCACCGTGTTCGCTGCCGTTTCCGGCTCCTCGGCGGCAACGCTGACCACCGTCGGGCGGATGTCTATCCCCGAACTCCGGCGGCGCAACTATCCCGAACCGATGATCATCGGCACGCTCGCGGGGGCGGCCACGCTCGGCCTCATGATCCCGCCGTCGCTGACGCTGATCGTCTACGGGGTCACGGTGAACGAATCGATTTCCAAGTTGTTCATGGCCGGCGTCGTGCCCGGCCTCGTGCTCGCCCTGATGTTCATGGCCTACGTCGCGGTTCGCGCCTCGTTGTCGCGGGATTTCAATCCCGACCCGGAACCGGCCATGAGCTTTTCGCAGAAGATCGCCAATTCCCGCTTTCTCATCCCCGTCATTCTGCTCATCGTCCTCGTGATCGGCTCGATGTACCTCGGCTATGCGACGGCGACGGAGGCGGCGGCGTTCGGCGTGCTCGGGGCGCTGGTGCTGGCGGCTGGTCAGGGTTCGCTCAACTGGCACACCTTCAGCGAAAGCCTCATGGGGGCGACGCGGACCTCGGCGATGATCGCGTTGATCCTGGCCGGTGCGGCCTTCCTGGCGTTGTCGATGGGCTTTACCGGACTGCCGCGGGCACTCGCCAATTTCATCGCCGCGTTCGAGCTCACTCGGTTCGAGCTGCTGATGGCGCTGCTCGTCTTCTACATCATCCTCGGCTGCTTCCTCGACGGCATCTCGTCCGTGGTGCTCACCATGGCCGTGGTCGAGCCGATGATCCGGCAGGCCGGCATCGACATCATCTGGTTCGGCATCTTCATCGTGGTGGTCGTTGAGATGGCGCAGATCACGCCGCCGATCGGGTTCAACCTCTTCGTCTTGCAGGGTATGACGCGTCACGAGATGGGCTATATCGCCAAGGCGGCATTTCCCATGTTCCTCATCATGGTGGTGATGGTGTTCGTGCTCATCGCCGTGCCGGAACTCGCGACCTGGCTGCCCGACAACATGCGACAAATGCCGCGATGAGGAACCGGGGGAGGCTCCCGGCGGGCCGTGTGTCCGAACTCCGGGAACCCTGAGATTGCCTGCCGGACCGAATGGATCGGCTTCGTTGCTGTCAGTTGTTGCGGCCACCGCGCTGCGCGACAGCGCTCGGGCGCGGCGCGGTGTTCGCCGCCCGCGCACCGCGGGAGGTGCCCGTTCCGGACGAACTGCTGGAACTCGTGCGCTTGCTCGGCCGCCCATAGACGCACGCGCGAATGCGACCCGTGATGTTGCCGGCGGCCAGCCGCGTATCGCCAGAGCTGCCATAGCGGTTCAATTCGGCGCTGCCGACCACCGAGCGCCAGGCACTGCGCGCCAGACCGAATTCCATGAGTTTCATCGCCCGAAGATTGCGCTCGCCCGAAGAGCGGGCACCGAGCACGACGGCAGCAACACGCGCGCCGTTGCGCGTGGCGCTCGCCACGATGTTGTACCCGGAGGCACAGATGAAGCCGGTCTTCATGCCGTCGGCCCCTTCGAACGTCAGGAGCAGCCCGTTCGAGGTGGTCAACATGCGCCGGCCGACCTTGGCCTCTGCTAGGGAGAAATAGTGCCCATGCGCCGGGAAATCCCGGACCAGGGCATGCGCCAGGATGCCCATGTCCCGTGCCGTTGTGACCTGCTCTTGATCCGGCAGGCCGTTGGAATTGCGGAAAACGGTGCGCTTCATGCCGAGCCTGCCGGCGGTGAGGTTCATGTGGGCGATGAAGGCGCGATAGCTGCACAGGCGCTCGTGACGGGCCTCGGCCTCGAAGCGCGGGGCGCCGTAGCCGTAGCGCGGTGGCGCGGGATGATCGAGGCCGTGGCGGACCTTGTGCTCGGCGACAACGCCGGCCGGACCCCCGCTGCCCCAGTGGCCGTTCGCCGCGCCGGCGACATCGATCTGGCAACGCCCCCAGCGGTCGAGCCGCGACAGCGTCGCGCCGATCGATTCGGCGATCAGTACCGACACGTCGTTCGCCGAGCGCACGATCATCGCTTTGATCGCGTCGTCCAGCGTCATGAGACGGTCCTTGCGCAGGCCATAGCGCACGGCGGGCTGGCTGCGCGCGTTCCAGGACGGATCGAGCTCGGCCACCAGCGAAATGCGGCCGTCGCGTATCGCCTCGAATGCGAGGTAAGCGGTCATCAGCTTGGTCAGTGAGGCCGGATGCCAGAGGCGATCGGCCTCCTCGGCGAAGATGGTGCTACCGTTGCCGAGGTCGATCACGATCGCCGGCTGGGCGCGCGCATGCGAGGTCATGGCCGCCATTGCCACGCAGATCAACGCGGCAAAGCCGGCGTGTCGGATCGTGCGCAGCCAGGGCAAATCCATTTCTCACCGCCTGCAGTCCGTTTTCGAGGGCACAGTGCCAAACATCGACTCGTGGAACATGAGTTTATCGCACTCTCGGAGAAATGCCGCCGCCCGGTGCGTCCCCTCGGCCACATGCAGTTGGCGTGACCGCTCGCGTGTCGGGACCATCGAGCGTCATTGCCTCGGCGGCGTGGCGTGGATAAATGAGCGGCGATGGCGCCACCTCTCCTTTCGCTCGACCGTATCCACCTCAGCTTCGGGGGCGACCCGTTGCTGGTCGATGCCGCGCTGGTGATCGCGCCGCGCGATCGGCTCTGCCTCGTCGGTCGAAACGGTAGCGGCAAGTCGACCTTGCTCAAGGTCGCGGCCGGGCTCGTCGAGCCGGACGGTGGGGAGCGGTTCCTGCAACCCGGCACGACCGTGCGTTATCTCGAGCAGGAGCCGGACCTTGCCGGCTATCCGACCATCGGGGACTATGTGGAAGGCGGGCTCGAGGATGGCGACGATCCGAACCGGGCGCGATTGCTGTTGCTGGAACTGGGGCTCGATCCCGCACGGCCGGCGCAGGCGCTCTCGGGTGGGGAGGCGCGGCGCGCGGCGCTCGCGCGCGTGCTGGCACCTGAGCCCGACATCGTCCTGCTCGACGAGCCGACGAACCACCTCGATCTGCCGGCAATCGAGTGGCTCGAGGCCAAACTCCTGGCGATGCGCTCGGCGATCGTGCTGATCTCGCACGACCGGCGCTTCCTCGAGCGGCTGTCGCGCGCAACGGTGTGGCTCGAGCGTGGGCAGACCCGGCGGCTCGAGGCGAGCTTTGCCTCGTTCGAGGCCTGGCGGGACGAGTTCTTCGAGCGGGAGGCGAGCGAACGGCACAAGCTCGACCGGCGCATCGCGATGGAAGAGGACTGGATCCGCTATGGCGTGACCGCGCGGCGCAAGCGAAACCAGGGGCGGCTGCGCCGGCTCGGGGAGCTTCGCGAGGCGCGGCGCACGGCGCGTCAGGCGAGCGGCAACGTGGCGCTCAAGGCGCTCGACGCGGAATTGTCCGGCAAGCGGGTCATCGAGGCGGAGGGTGTTTCGTTCAGCTTCGGTGAGCGGGCGATCGTGCGCGATCTCACACTTCGTGTGCACCGCGGCGATCGACTCGCCATCGTCGGGGCAAACGGCGTCGGCAAGACGACGCTGATCAACCTGCTGATGGGTGCGATCGTGCCCACGACCGGCACGGTGAAACTCGGCACCGGCCTCGAGGTCGTCACGCTCGATCAGCGCCGCGAGGCCCTGATGCCCGACTGGACGCTCGGTGAGGCGATCACGGATGGTCGCGGCGACAGCGTGGTGATCGGTGGCCAGCAACGCCACGTGGTCAGCTACATGAAGGATTTCCTGTTCACCCCCGAGCAGGTGCGCTCGCCGGTCGGGGTGCTGTCGGGTGGCGAGCGGGGCCGGCTGATGCTGGCGCGGGCGCTGGCGCGGCCGGCCAATCTCCTGGTTCTGGACGAGCCGACGAACGATCTCGATCTCGAAACGCTCGATCTGCTGGAGGAATTGCTCAGCGGTTTCGAGGGTACGGTCATCCTGGTCAGTCACGACCGCGATTTCATCGACCGGGTCGCAACCAGCACGCTCGCCGGCGAAGGTGACGGGAGCTGGATCGAGTATGCCGGCGGCTATTCGGACATGCTCGCGCAGCGTCGACAAGCTCCGGCCGGCGATGGTCGATCGGGGGCGGGACGGCGCGCCAGCGAGCCGCGTGCCGGTGGTCGATCGAGCGAGGCGCGGCCGGCGGCGCCGGCTCCCGCAGCGCCGGGCAAATTGTCCTTCAAGGAAAAGCATGCGCTCGCCACGCTGCCGGCGACCATCGCGGCGCTCGAGGAAAAGCTCGCCAAGGTCGAAGCGGTGCTGGCGGAGCCCGGTCTCTATGCACGCGATGCGGCGCGCTTCCAGAAGGCGGTCGACGCACATGCGAGACTGAAGGGCGAGCTGACCGCGGCCGAGGAGCAGTGGCTCGAACTCGAGGTGCGCCGCGAGGCGCTCGAGGGTGGTTGAGCGGGCGTCGGGGAGGCCACCGTATTCACCGGTCAGCTCCCGTCCCGTGGGGGCGTGGCGGCTTCGGGGCCGGGTGCGGCCGACGCAACCCGGCGCACCCGTTCGCTACGATGGTCAGGAGCCGGCTGGCGCCTTCGGTCCGGCGGCGATGACGTCGGCATCGACGTGGCTCGCGAACTTGGTGAAGTTGGCCGAGAACATCCGCGCGAGGCTACCCGCCTGGGCGTCGTAGGCGGCCTTGTCGGCCCAACTCTGGCGCGGATCCAGGATTTCGCTGGCAACACCATCGAGGGCTGTCGGCACCGCGAACCCGAATACGGGATCGGTGCGCATGTGCGCATCGCGCAGCTCGCCTGAGAGGGCGGCCCCGAGCAGGCGGCGTGTCGCGGCGATCGGCATGCGGTGGCCGACCCCGTAAGAGCCACCGGTCCAGCCCGTATTGACCAGCCAGCAGTCGACACCATGGTGTGCGATCAACTCGCGCAGGAGATTGCCGTAGACGCTCGGATGGCGCGGCATGAACGGCGCGCCGAAGCAGGTCGAAAAGGTCGCGGAGGGCTCGTTGCCCATGCCCTTTTCGGTGCCGGCGACCTTGGCCGTGTAGCCGGAAAGGAAATGGTACATCGCCTGGCTCGGCGTCAGGCGGGCAATCGGCGGCATCACCCCGAAAGCGTCGGCGCAGAGCATCACGATGTTGCGCGGGTGGCCGGCGGTCGCCGTGGTGCTCGCGTTGGCGATGAACTCCATCGGATAGGCCGAGCGGGTGTTCTGGGTCAGGCGGCCGTCGTCGAAGTCCGGTTTTCGGGTGCGATGATCGATGACGACGTTCTCGAGAACGGTGCCGAACCTGTTGGAGGCGCCCCAGATCGCCGGTTCGGCGGTCCTGGAGAGGCTGATGGTCTTGGCGTAGCAGCCGCCCTCGAAATTGAATATGCCGCTCGGCGACCAGCCATGCTCGTCGTCGCCGATGAGGGTGCGGTGGGGGTCGTTCGAGAGCGTCGTCTTGCCGGTGCCGGACAGGCCGAAGAAAACCGCGGCGTCACCCTCGTCGCCGACGTTGGCCGAGCAATGCATCGGCATGACGCCGGCCGCCGGCAACACGTAGTTGAGGTAGCTGAAGACCGATTTCTTCGTCTCGCCGGCATAGGAGGTGCCACCGATGAGCACGATGCGGCGGGTGAGGTCGAGGGCGATGACGGTTTCCGATCGCACGCCATGGCGCGATGGGTCCGCGCGGAAGCTCGGCAAGTTGACGATCGTCAGATCGGGAGCGAAGCCGGCGAGGTCGGCCGCGGTCGGACGGCGCAGCAGATAGCGGATGAAAAGCGCGTGCCAGGCGAGCTCTAGATGCACGCGAACGGCGATTCGATGTCTCTGATCGGCGCCGGCAAAGAGGTCCTGAACGAAAATCTCGCGTTCCGCCGCATGGGCGAGCATGTCGCTGTGGAGAAGGTCGAATCGTTCGCGCGTGAGCGGGGCGTTGTTGTCCCACCAGATGCTCGCCTCCGACGCATCGTCGTGAACGATGAACTTGTCCTTGGCGGAGCGGCCGGTGTGCTGGCCGGTTTCCACCACGAGGGCACCGGTGTCCGCGACGTGACCCTCGCCGCGACGGACGGCCATCTCGAATAGCTCGGTCTCGAGCAGGTTGCGGTGGACCGTTCGACCAATTCCATGCGGCGTTGCGAGCATCACGTCAAATCCGTGCACGTTGTCCCATGTAGGCTACCCGCCAAGATAGCCGAAGTTGCCAGAGCGGTCGGCATAGGTGCTATCCGCGCGGCCCCACCTCGAAGGGCGGGTCGTGGCATCGCGTTGCGCACGCGATCGACCAGCTATAATGAGCGGGTGCGAGCCTTCCAAGGTGTCAATTGGATGAACTTGGCCGCGAAGTCGCCAACAGCCGAGACAAGGCCGGCGATGGTGCTGGCGCGGGCGCGATGCGAGTCGTACAACCAAGCACTTGCGGGTCGCCGCGCTGCCTCGACGATGGTGGACGACGGCAGTTGATAAATCGGCCCCGAATCGCTTGCCGGAGGGTCTGTCGATTGCCTGAACGGGGTGTTCAGATGTCATTCAGAGGGGAAAGGGCAGTTTCGACCTCGCCACATTTCGCACAACAAGGGGCCATACTGCGCGGTGCGTAGGTATCGCGGGTTGGTGGATGGACATGGGTATGAGCAGCACGATCGCACTCGTCGACGACGACCGTAACATCATCTCCTCACTCCGAATGGCGCTCGAGGCCGAGGGCTACAAGATCCAGACCTACAACGACGGCAGCGCCGCGTTGAGCGGGCTCACCGACAACCCTCCGGATCTCGCGATCCTGGATATCAAGATGCCGCGCATGGACGGCATGGAGCTGTTGCGCAAGCTGCGGCAGAAGTCGGACGTGCCGGTGATCTTCCTGACGTCGAACGACGAGGAGATCGACGAACTCTTCGGGCTCAAGATGGGCGCCGACGACTACATCGCGAAACCGTTCTCGCAGCGCCTCCTGATCGAGCGGGTGAAGGCGATCCTGCGGCGCGCCGGCGGCGCGGGGGCGGCTCCGACGCCCGGCCAGGTCAAGGCCGCGGTGATCGAACGCGGACATCTCAAGATGGATCCGGAGCGGCACAATTGCCTGTGGCGCGGCAAGCCCGTCACGCTTACCGTAACGGAGTTCCTGATCCTGCAAGCGCTCGCGTCCCGTCCCGGTGTGGTCAAGAGCCGCGATGCACTCATGGATGCGGCCTACGACGATCAAGTCTATGTCGACGACCGGACCATCGACAGCCACATCAAGCGCCTGCGCAAGAAGTTCAAGGTAGTCGACGACGACTTCGACGTGATCGAGACGCTCTACGGGGTCGGCTATCGGTTCAAGGAAACCGCGTGACGCTAACGTGAGGGGCAGGACCGGCAATGGCATTCGATGCCAGTAGCGGGAGCACGATCGGCCGTTCACGGCCGATCGCTGGTGCTGGTTGGGTTCGAATGATCGCAGCGCGAATGGGCGCGGCGTTCGAGGCGCTGCGGCACATGCGGTCGCAGTACGGATTCAAGACGCTCACCGGCCGGATCCTCTTTCTCAACCTCGTCGTCCTCATCGTCCTCAGTGCCAGCATCTACTACTTCAGCAAGGCGGAGGCCTGGCTCATCACAGCCAAGCGCGAGGCGCTCGGCTCTCAGGCCGAGATCATCGCGGCGGCGATCACGCAAAACCGTCAGGCGCCGGACCGCTCGCTGATCTACGAGGCCAACCTCGATACGGCGGTGATCGAGCGGGCGAATGAGGAACCTAAGGACGAACTCGCGGAGTTCGGCTTCTCCATTCGGCCGGACGAAGTGGCGCCGGTCATCCAGCGGCTCGTGAAGCCGACCGGGACCCGGGCCCGCGTCTACGATGCGAACGGCACGTTGGTGGTCGACAGCGACATCGTTCTCTCCGGAAAGGGGATCGTCGGAGATGCGCTCGGGGCGCAGGACGACGGCGATACGAACGTCGCCCCGCCCAGCATCTGGACCTCGATTCGCTCGCTGTTCCGGCGCAACGATCTGCGCATCTACCGCGATATCGGGCGCCAGAACGGCAAGGCCTATCCGGAGGTGGGCGTTGCGCTCGGCGGTGAGCCGACGACGCTGATGCTGACCAACGAGCAAGGCCAGTACATCCTCAGTATCGCGACACCGATCAAGGACGATGGCCGCGTCCAGGGGGTGCTGCTGCTGTCGACGCGCGACGGTGATCTCGATCAGCTGCTGGCCGCGGAATGGTGGACGGTCGCGCGGATCCTGCTGCTCGCGCTCGCGGTCATCGTGGCGGCGTCGGTGGTGTTGGCGCGCACGGTCGGGCGGCCGCTGCGCCGGCTGGCGGACTCGGCCGAGCGGGTGCGGAACAACCTGCGGCGACGCGAGGACATCCCCGACATGTCGCACCGCAGCGACGAAATTGGCCATCTCGCGGGAACGCTGCGCGAGATGACGAACTCGCTCTATCGGCGGATCGAGGCGAGCGACCGGTTCGCGGCCGATGTGGCTCACGAGCTCAAGAATCCGCTGACATCCGTGCGAAGCGCCGCCGAATCGCTCGGTCGCGTGGCCAGCGAGGACGATCGAAAGCGGCTGATCGGCACCATCCAGGCGGACGTGAAGCGCCTGACCCGGCTGATCGACGACATCGCCAATTTCTCCCGCCTCGACAGGGACCTCTCGCTCTCCGAGCTGCAGCCCGTCGATATCTCGAAACTGCTCGACACGCTCGCGCAAATGTTCGCCGATGCGGCGGGCAAGCAGGGCTGCCACCTCGCCATCCAGCTTTCCAATCCGGGCGGGGACGCCAATCCCTTCTGGATGATGGCGCACGACAGCCGTCTCGCCCAGGTCTTCAGCAACCTCCTCTCCAATGCGCTCTCGTTCTCGCCGCCTGGCGGCACCGTAACGGTGCGGGCGGTACGCGAGGCGCGGCACGTCGTGGTGATGGTCGAGGACGAGGGACGCGGGATTCCTCCGGAGAATCTCGAGACCGTGTTCGAGCGCTTCTACACCGATCGGCCGGAGGATCAGGGCTTCGGCAACAATTCCGGCCTCGGGCTCAGCCTCAGCCGTGAGATCGTGGAAGCGCACGGCGGGCGCATCTTCGCCGAGAATCGGCCGGGTATCGGAGCGGCGGCGAGCGGCGGGGCACGGTTCACGGTCATTCTGCCAGCGCCATCCGCGCACAGGTCACAAGGGGCAAGGGCCGGTGGCCGGCGAAACTAGCACCATGCACGCCAGTTGTCTGGCGATCGACGGCGAGGGCGTGCTGCTCTACGGCCCCTCCGGGGTCGGCAAGAGCGATCTGGCACTGAGGCTCATCAGTCAGCGCCATGCGATCATGGGTTTCGGGCGCGAGGTCCAGCTGGTCGCCGACGACCGGGTGGTGCTGGCGGTCGGTGGCGCGACCGAGGGGCCCGGTGCCGGGGAGTTGCTTGCCAGTGCGCCGCAGACTCTCGCTGGTCTGCTCGAGGTTCGCGGCATCGGCATCCTGCGTCTGAAGTGCCTCGATCGCGTCGTCGTGCGTCTCGCCGTTCGGCTGGTCGACCACCGCGCCCGGGTCGAGCGGATGCCCGACCCCGACGCGCATGCCGTCCTCCTCGGGTTCAGGGTGCCGCAGATCGTCCTCTACGCTCACGAGGCCTCGGCACCCACCAAGGTGATCGCCGCCCTGCTCGCCGTCGTGCGACCGGGTACGGTGGTGCGCTAGGCGCGGGCGGCTCACTTTCGCAACGCGTGCGATCGCGGCAACCCGTTCGAGTGGCATTGCGCTTGAAAGTTGTTGCGGCGCAGCACATGTTATCGCCTCGTTCGTCGGCGGGCGGCCAGTGCGACGGCTGGCCGGACGGACTTGGTGATGGGGCGCACATGATCGGAATGGTGATCGTGACGCATGGGCGGCTGGCCCAGGAATTCCTGGCTGCTCTCGAGCACGTCGTCGGGCCGCAGCCGCGCGTTGCGACGGTGTCGATCGGACCGGATGACGACATGGAGGCGCGGCGCAACGAGATCCTCGAGTGTGTGCGCGCGACCGACGAAGGTCAGGGTGTCGTGCTGCTGACGGACCTTTTCGGTGGCACACCGTCGAATCTCGCCATCTCTCTCATGGATGTCAGCAAGGTCGAGGTCGTGGCTGGGGTCAACCTGCCGCTCCTGGTCAAGCTGGCGACACTGCGGCGGGACCACTCGATCGGTGAGGCGGTCGCTGCGGCGAGTGATGCCGGGCGGCGATATATCAGTGTGGCGAGTGAGGTTCTGGCGCACAAGCAGGCGGCCGGCACCTCCTGAGGGCGGTGGGTTGGCGTATCAGCCCGCCCGGACGAGGTGAACGCCCGACACCGGCCGAGAACCAAGAGCGGAGTGCGCGGACGTGCCAAACGCAAAGGCGACAGTGCAGGTCTGCAACCGCAAAGGGCTGCACGCGAGGGCGTCGGCCCGTTTCGTCAAATGCGCCGAAAGCTTCGATGCGGTCGTCACCGTCACGCGCGAGGGGCAGGCCGTCGGCGGAACCTCGATCATGGGGCTGATGATGCTCGCGGCGGGGCCGGGCGTGCGCCTCTGCCTCGAGGCCGAGGGGCCGGATGCGGCGGCGGCCGTCGCCGCGCTAGTCGATCTCATCGAGAACGGATTCGGGGAAGATCGGGACGGCCTCACCTGACGGATCCGACAGGCACCGCGCCCGCGCTTTCCTATCAGGCATCGTCCGGCCGGCACCTTCAATTTCGAAGACTTCGGAAACGGGTGAGACCCGGCCACCGGGGCGGGTGGCCAGGTCTCGGCTGATCCGGCAAGGGGCGCGCCGGGCTCAGCGGGTGAGGCGCAGCTCGGCGACCTTGAAGGCGATGTCGCGGAAGGCCTGGCGAAGGGCGTCTGCGTCATTGGCGAGATAGGCGTAGTTGGCGGCGCTGGCACAGTCGCGCATGATCGCCTCGGCGGAGGGATCGGTCAGCTCGAAACCGACCGTGTAGACGGTGATGCCCGAGGCCTTCATCGCCGTGCAGAGCGCCAGTGCCTGCTCGTTGGAGTTGCCATTCCCGCCCTCGTACCAGGTATTGTACGCGCCATCGGTCATGAGCACGGCGATCTTCATGACACTCGTGGGAGAGTGTTCGGCGGGCCGGCTTTCGGCGGGCAGGAGCCCGGCCCACTCCGGCGACAGCAGATACCAGGCCCAGGCGGTGCCGAGGTGGCCGGCGGTGAAGCCGCTCGGTCGCAGCGTGTTGATGCTGGAGATCAGCGTGCCGCGGTGCGACGTGAGGGGCACGATCTCGGCGGTGCTGCCACAGGCGCCGCGCAGGGGGGTGTCGGAATACCGCCCGAAATAGGTCGAGGCACCGTTGGGGGCCGCGTCCGTGAAGGCGTCGAGGCCGGCCCGTTCGACGACGCAGGTGTCGGCCCCGGGCGCCGTGCCCGTCACAGCCTCATAGAGGCCACCGACGTTCACGGCATGAGCAAAGGGGGCGATCGCAACGCGCGAGGTGAAGCCGTTCTGGTTCTCCGGCACGACGATCCGCACGAGGTCGCTGGCGGCGTCCTTGAGGGCGTGGAGGCGACCGTGGTTTCCCATCGAGCCGGTCGTGTCGAGCATGAGCGAGATCTCGACGTCCTTGTTCGAGCCGCCGATGCGCAGTGTCGTCTCGGCGAAGACGCGAAGGTCGATCGAGGCGATGCCGGCGACCGCCAGGAAGGACGTCGGCACGCGTGCGGTCGCCTCCAGCACCATGCCGAGGTTGGCCTCGTCGACCTCGTTGCGGGATAGCGTCGGGTCGACGACCGCGGTCGTCATCTTGGCGAAATGGTTCGCGGCCGCTCCCGTGGCCTCACCGATCGAGCCGGACACCTGGTAGGCCCGCCCGGCGGCGAGCGCGGCGGCATCGACGGCGCCCTGGAGCTGGGCCCGCTGACGCAGGGCGCTGCCGTAGTCGATGGAGATGCCGACGGCGACGACCAGGGGGATGATGGCACCGGCCGTGATGATGGCAATCGAGCCGGAACGCGCGGCCGCAAAGCTCTCTGCAAATGAACTCTCGGCGGCCGCAGTGACCGGCGATTTCTTCGCCTCCGGCACATCGAGGTCACGCACCTGGCGAAGGCTCGGACAGAAGAATGCGACAACTCGTTCGACAATCCGGTTCATCTTGAGAAATCCCCCACGCAGCCAGCATGTCTTCCGCTGCCAGAGGAGAATACCCCAGAATTTCTCGAAAATGCTATCTATTCATAGAATCTACATCTACGCTTTCTTTGCGTATCTCGTAAAATTTGATCAAATCTCTTCATTTCTTTTATATATACTGCGCCCCCTGCATGAATGATTGCAAATGCCGTGCCGTCGCGTGGCGGAGCCGCAGCGTAGTGGTCGACAACTGTTGGCTGCGGTTGCGGCTCCCCGTGCGAGCGTCTATGAAGCCGGCCACCGGGCAGGTTCGGCCGCGGCGGCGGTCGGGAGATCGCGATCCGAGGCGGCGGTCGGCCCGTAACCCATTCACCCATCGAGCGAGGACTGGAACGCATGCACGAGACCGATAGCTACTGCGTGGCGGACATCGGCCTGGCCGGCTACGGGCGCAAGGAACTCGACATCGCCGAAACCGAGATGCCCGGGCTCATGGCCTGCCGGGCCGAGTTCGGTCCGAGCCAACCGCTCAAGGGTGCGCGGATCTCCGGCTCCCTCCACATGACCATCCAGACCGGTGTGCTCATCGAGACGCTGATCGCGCTCGGTGCCGACGTGCGCTGGGCTTCCTGCAACATCTTCTCGACCCAGGACCACGCGGCGGCGGCGATCGCGGCCGCCGGTGTGCCGGTGTTCGCCCACAAGGGTGAGACCCTCGAGGAGTACTGGACCTACACGGACAAGATCTTCCACTGGCCGGACGGCAAGCCGACCAACATGATCCTGGACGATGGCGGCGACGCCACCATGTACATTCTTCTCGGTGCGCGCGCGGAGGAGGGCGAGGACGTGCTCTCCAATCCGGGCTCGGAGGAGGAGGAGGTGCTGTTCGCGCAGATCCGCAAGCGCATGGCCGCCTCGCCGGGCTGGTTCGTGCGCCAGCGTCACGCGATCCGGGGTGTCACCGAGGAGACCACGACCGGCGTCAACCGCCTCTACCAGCTGATGGAGAAGGGGCGCCTGCCGTTCCCGGCGATCAACGTCAACGACAGCGTCACCAAGTCGAAGTTCGACAACAAGTACGGCTGCAAGGAGAGCCTGGTCGACGGCATCCGCCGTGGCACCGACGTCATGATGGCCGGCAAGGTGGCCGTGGTTTGCGGTTACGGCGACGTCGGCAAGGGCTCGGCGGCCTCGCTTCGCGGCGCCGGTGCTCGCGTCAAGGTGACCGAGATCGACCCGATCTGTGCGCTCCAGGCGGCGATGGACGGCTTCGAGGTGGTGACGCTCGAGGACGCGGTGCCGTCCGCCGACATCATAATCACCGCGACCGGCAACAAGGACGTCGTCACCGTCGAGCACATGCGCAAGCTCAAGGACATGGCGATCGTCGGAAACATCGGGCATTTCGACAACGAGATCCAGGTCGCGGCGCTCAAGAACTTCAAATGGACCAACGTCAAGCCGCAGGTGGATCTCGTCGAGTTCCCGGACGGCAAGCGCATGATCCTGCTTTCGGAAGGGCGCCTGCTCAATCTCGGCAACGCGACCGGTCATCCGAGCTTCGTCATGTCGGCAAGCTTCACCAACCAAGTGCTGGCGCAGATCGAACTCTTCTCGAAGGGCGAGCAATACGAGAACCGCGTCTACGTGCTGCCCAAGCACCTCGACGAGAAGGTCGCGCGGTTGCACCTCGAGAAGCTCGGCGTGCGGCTGACGCAGCTTTCCCCGCAGCAGGCCGGTTACATCGGTGTGCCGAGCGAAGGGCCGTTCAAGCCCGAGCACTATCGCTACTGAGCGCCTCGGCGCGCCGTGCCGTCATCGGTGAGCGATCACCCGGTGCGGGGCCGCAACAATTGTGGCCCCGCAACGACAGGCTCGCGCCCGTTGGCCCGTGACGGTGGCATTCGCCGTCGATAGCAAGCATACTCGTTTCGATATCGAATCAACGCCAGCTCCTTCCGCGCTCTGCCTGTCCGTTCCGCGTCGAGAATCGCGTGCTCGTGCTGTGGCAACGGACCTACGATGGCATCGAACGACAGCTCGCGACACCAGTCCGGGCTTCTCAGCAATATGGCCGGCCTGTTGATCGCCAGCCTCGCCTGCATTGCGATCCTCACGGTCGCGGTGGCGGGTGTGGGGCGCGGCGGCACAGTGCATGGCGTGCGCGAAATCGTCATCGTCTCGGTGCTCGTCGGTGCTTTCGGGTTCGTGGCGGCGGCCGTGATCATCCTCTTTCGGGCTGTGCGAGACGCCCGGCGATTCGAGCAGCAGGCGGCTTCCGAGGTCGGCGAACTGCGCCTCAAGCTCGCCGCTGCCGAGGCCGCGCTGACGATCGAGCCGGAAACCGTGGTCGCCTGGGATGCCGCGGGCGTGCCGCGTCTCATCGTCGCGGCGCTTCGTGGCGTGCCGCGCACCCTCAACGGAGTTCTGGTTTTCCGTGACTGGCTCGGCGAGGACGATGCCCGGCGTTTGCGGGAAGGCTTGGACCGGCTGTTCCAGACGGGCGAGCCCTTCGTGCTCAACGCCATCACTCGGAGCCGGACGAACGTCGAAATCGGCGCGCGACCACTGCCGGGTCGGGTCGTGTTGCGGATCCGGGCGCCGAGGGCCGGCGAGGAGACGCCGAGTGCGCTCCCGGCCGTTGGGAGCACGGACGGCAAGGAGGTCGAGGGCCATCGCGCGCTCCTCGATTCGATCCCTTCGCTCGCCTGGTTCGTCGATCGCGATGGCAGGCTCACGTGGGCCAATGCCGCATATTGCCGCACGGTCGAGGTCGGCACTTTCGAGGAGGCGGTCGAACGCCAGACCATGGTGCTCGACGGGCGCCAGCGGGCGCGGATCGTGGAGGCGGTACGCCATGCCGGCGGCCACGTGCACACCGAGCGCCTGCGGCTGACCGACCGCGGCGAGCGGCGCACCTTCGAGGTGGTCGCCGTGCCGATGGGCGAGGAGCTCTCCTTCTTTGCGACCGACGTCAGCGTGCAGCAGAGCGCCGAGGACGAGTTGTCGCGACTCTCGGCGGCGCACGACCGCACGCTCGACAGGGTTGCGACGGGGGTTTCGATCTTCGGCCCCAACCAGCGCCTCGCCTTCTTCAATGCCGCCTACGTCGAACTCTGGCGGCTGGAGCAGGACTGGCTGCTCTCGCATCCGCGCGAGGGGGAGGTGCTGGACCGGCTGCGCGAGCGCGGCCTGCTGCCGGTGGAGGTCGAAGCCGACTATCGGAGCTGGAAGTCGCGGATTCTCGCCGCCGCGCGCGGCAACGAGGGGACCGAGGACTGGTGGCACCTGCACGACGGGCGCACCATTCACGTGATGGCCGAGCAGCGTCCCGACGGTGGCACGACGTACCTGTTCGATGACGTCACGGAGCGGCTGTCGCTCGAGAGCCGTTACAACGAGCTGATCGGTGTGCAGCGCGAGACGCTGGACAACCTCCAGGAGGGTGTCGCGGCGTTCGCGACGGACGGGCGGCTGCGTGTCTACAACCCGTCGTTCGCGCGCATCTGGCAGCTGGCGCGCGGGGAACTCGAAATCGGGCCGCATGTCGATGGGCTGGTCAAGCGCCTCGCCGGTCTCTACGACGACCACCGCGTCTGGGACGAGATCAAGCGCTCGGTGACCGACATCTCCGATGCGCGCCAGCAGATCGACGGCACGATGACCCGTTCCGATGGCGTCGTGCTTTCCTATGCGTGCCTGCCGCTGCCGGACGGGGCAACGCTCGTCACGTTCCTCGACATCACCGATCGCAAGCGCGTCGAGATGGCTCTGATCGAGCGCAACGAGGCGCTCGAGGCCGCCGACCGGCTCAAGAGCGCCTTCATCTCGCACGTGTCGTATGAGCTGCGCACGCCGCTGACCAACATCATCGGCTTTTCGGAACTGTTGGCGAGCCCCCGTGTCGGGGCGCTCAACGACAAGCAGCGCGAGTATCTCGGCGATATCCACGCCTCCTCGAACGCGTTGCAGACGATCATCAACGATATCCTCGACCTCGCCACCATCGACGCCGGGACCTTCGACCTGAAGCTCGCGGCCGTGCAGCCGCGCGCCGTCATCGATGCCGCGCTCGCGGCCGTGCAGGATCGCCTCGCGCGCGCCAAGATGAACCTCTCGGTGGAACTCGATCCAGCGGCCCCATCGTTCATTGCCGACGGCAACCGGGTCGCGCACGTGCTCTACAACCTGCTGTCCAACGCGATCGGCTTTTCCGAGGTCGGCCAGAGCATCACCGTGCGGTGCATGACTGCTGGTGACAGGATCGTCTTCGAGGTGGCCGATCGCGGTTGTGGCATCGCCGACGAGCATCTCGACAGCGTCTTCGAGCGCTTCGAAAGCCGGCGTCGGCGCGGCAAGCATCGTGGCGCGGGGCTCGGTCTCGCCATTGTCAAGAGCCTCGTCGAACTGCATGGCGGGCAGGTGGAACTCACCTCCAAGGTCGGGGTGGGCACGACGGTGCGTGTTTCGTTGCCGATCGCCGGACCGCAGCGCGACGAGGACGAGCAGACCGCGGCACCGGTCAGCGCAGCCTGAGCGGTAGGCAAGGCGGCCCCGTTGCGCTAGCGATGCGCAGTCCCAACCGCTGGTGGTGATCGCGATGGGCAGTGGTGAAACTGGCCGGGAGACTTGGCGCCTCGACGGCGTGGACGAAACGGGCGTGGCGCGACTTGCCGAACTCGTGGCGCTCCTTGCCCGCGTCGGCGATCTCATCCTGCTCGAGGGCGAGCTCGGGGCCGGCAAAACCACGTTCGCGCGCTGGTTGGTGCGGGCGGCGGTCGGTGATCGCTCGCTCGATGTCGCCAGCCCGAGCTTTCCGCTTGTGCTCGGATATTCGGCGGCGCGATTTCAGATCGACCACTTCGACCTCTACAGGCTGGAAAACGCCGATGCCCGGGCGTTGGCCGAGACCGGGCTCGAGGACGCCCTCGGGCGCGGCCTTGTGCTGATCGAATGGCCCGAGCGCGCCGCGCACATGCTTGCCGGCCACGAGCCGACACTGACGGTGCGGCTCGTTGCCACGCCCGACGGGGAGAATCTCCGCTCCGTGATGTTCGTTGCGGGCGCGGGCTGGCGGGCGCGGTTGGAGCGCGCGCGGCTCGTCCATGGTTTTCTGGCGCGCCACGGCTATGGCGGGCACCGGATCGACTATCTACAGGGGGACGCCTCGCCGCGCGGTTACGGCCGGCTGTCGGTGGATGGCGCCAGCGTCATCCTGATGAACGCGCCGCGCCAGCCGGACGGCCCGCCGCTCGCGGGCGGGCGAACTTACAGCGCCATCGCGCACTTGGCGGAGGACGTCCGGCCGTTCGTTGCGATCGCCATGGAATTGCGGCGGCAGGGCGTCGCGGCCCCGGAGATCCTCGCAGGCGATCTCGATGCGGGCCTGCTGGTGATCGAGGATTTCGGCGACCGCGTGCTGGGCCGCGAAATCGCCGCAGGGGCGGATATCGCGGCGCTTTATCGTCCGGCCGTCGAGCTGCTGGCGCGTCTCGCCGGCGTGCGCGCGCCGGCCCGGATCACCTTCGCGGGTGAGGCCATGGGGAGCGACGGGCCGGTGGAGGTGGTGATCCCCGACTACGACGAAGGGGCGCTCCTGGCCGAGGTCGATCTCCTTTGCGAATGGTATTGGCGCCTCGTCACCGGCGCACCGGCACCGGTCGACAAGAGGGAGGAATTCTCGGCGATCTGGCGGCGGGCGCTCCGACCGGTGCTCGGCGGGGAGAGCTGGGTCTTGCGCGATTATCATTCCCCGAACCTCGTCCTGCTCGACGATCGAAGGGGTGCCCCGAGGATCGGCGTTCTGGACTTCCAGGATGCGTTGAGGGGCAGCCCCGCCTACGACCTCGTGTCGCTGACGCAGGATGCACGGCTGGACGTGCCCGGCGACGTCGAGGAGATGCTGCTCCAGGATTACCGGCGCGAGCGCCTCCGCCTCGGCCACGACTTCGACTGGGAGGAATTCCGCCGGCAGCACGCGATTCTCGGGGCGCAGCGCGCGACCAAGATTCTCGGGATTTTCGCCCGGCTGGCGCTGCGGGACGCAAAGCCGCAATATCTCGCGCATCTGCCGCGCATCTGGAGGTATCTGCTGCGCAATCTCGGTTGCTCCCGGCTCGGAGAGCTTTCGACCTGGTACGATCGTGAACTCGCCGTCGCCGCGCGTGGCACAGGAAACATCACGCAGACCGACCCGGCGGCCAACTACGGCGGCCTGCCGCCGGGTCCGTCGACGCGAGGAGGAGAATGAAAGTGGGCGCTCCGATTCGTTCGGCCATCGTGCTCTCGGCTGGCCTCGGCACGCGAATGCGCCCGCTCACCGACCGGATGCCGAAACCGCTGGTTCCGGTTCTCGGGCGCGCGCTCGTCGACCGGATCATCGATCGGCTCGCGGCGGCGGGCATCGAGCGCGTCGTCGTCAACGTCCACTACATGGCCGACATGCTGGAGGCGCACGTGCGCGGGCGGAGCGACGTCGAGGTCGTGATCTCGAGCGAACGGGACGAGTTGCTCGACACCGGTGGAGGTGTCGCCGCGGCCCTCGATCTTCTCGGCGAGGGGCCGTTCCTCATCCACAACTCGGATTCGCTCTGGTTCGACGGGACCGGCCCGACCCTCGCCCGTCTTGCGGAGTCTTGGGACGGCGAACGTATGGATACGCTGCTGCTCGTCGCGCCATGGGCACTGGCGACCGGATTCGACGGACGAGGAGACTTTTTTCCGGAGGACGGCGGGCGCCTGCGACGACGGGGGACGGCCGAGCGCGCGCCGCTCATCTTCGCTGGCGTCTCCGTCGCCTGCCGCGGGCTTTTCGAGAGTTCGGGGGATGCCGCGATCCCGCAGCCCGGCGCGCGCGTGCCGTTCTCTCTCAACCGCTGCTGGGACCGCGCGCTCGCGGCCGGGCGTCTTTTCGGTCTCGAACATGACGGGCGGTGGTTCCACGTCGGCGATCCGCAGGCGCTCGACGAGTGCGCGCGCGCCATCGTTGCGGCCGGCCTCGACCAGCCCGGCCGGGACGGTCGCTGATGGCTCGTGGTGGCGGCAGATCGATGCGCACGCGCGTCCTCAGTGTTCCCGCGGGCATCGATTTCATGGGCGCACTCGCGCAAGGGCTCGTCGGGGACCGCCTCGGTCTCGGTACGGGCATTCGGGAGGATCCTTTCGGCCTCGCGCGGGCCACGGTTTATCTTCCGACGCGACGCGCGACGCGCGGTTTCGCCGATGCGATGCTGCGGGCGGCGGGAGGCGATGCGGTGCTGCTGCCGCGGATCCGGGCCATCGGGGCAGAGCCCGACGAGGCCGATCAGGTGGTGGTCATCGGCGCCGGTCTCGAGGCCGGTGAAGTCGTGCCCCCGATCGCGAGCCTCGAGCGCCGTCTGGTGCTGCTGGAACTGGTGCGTCGCTGGGGTGAGACGACCGGCGCGGCTCGGGGTGGAACGGGCGAGGCTGGCACGGGTTCGCGGATGACGCCGGCGCGGGCCGCCCGGCTCGCCGGCGAGCTGGCACGCCTCATGGACATGGTGGAGACCGAAGGGGCCGATCTCTCGCGACTCGCGGAGCTGGTGCCGGAGGCTTATTCCGAGCACTGGCGGCTGACCCTGGAATTTCTCTCCATTGTAACCGCCTGGTGGCCGGAGTACCTGCGATCGCGCAATCTGGTGACCCCGGCCGAGCGCCGAAACATGGTGCTGCGAAGCGAGGCCGCGCGGCTTCGTGAGCGCGCTGATGAGGGGCCGGTGATCGTGGCGGGCGTTACGGGCAGTGTGCCGGCCTCGAGCGACCTCATGCGCGCGGTGGCCGAACTCGAGAACTGTGCAGTCATCCTGCCCGGGGTCGATTTCGCCATGTCCGATGACGAATGGCGCTTGGTTCGCGAGGCGCATCCCGAGCACCCGCAGCATGGCCTGGCGAGACTTCTGGAATCACTCGGTGTCGAGCGATCCGAGGTCGCAACGCTCGATGCTCAGGGCTGCGTGGTGTTGGACGGGCCGGCGGGGCAACCCGTGTGCGGCGGACCGCGTCGGACGCTGCTCGGGGAGGCGATGCGCCCGGCACCGGCAACGGCCGGCTGGGCGGAAGGCGCCCGGAACCGCGAGCAGGGTGAATTGCTGGCGGCCGGGCTCGAGGGCCTCTCGCTGGTCGAGGCGGAAAACAGCGACGAGGAAGCCGCGGTGATCGCGCTCGTGCTGCGCGGCGTGCTCGAGGAGCCGGGCCGGACCGGCGCGCTCGTCACGCCGGACAGACTGCTGGCGCGGCGGGTGGCGATCAAGCTCGAGGCGATCGGCATCCGTATCGACGATTCCGCAGGGCGACCGTTCGCCAAGACGGTGCCCGGTGTCTTCCTCGATCTCGTCATCGAAACCGCGGCCAGCAGGTTTTCGCCGGCCGTGCTGATGGCGCTTCTGAAGCATCCCCTGACAAGGCTCGGGCTGGCGCCGGGGGAGTTGCGCCGGCGGGCGCGACTGCTGGAAATCGCGGTTTTCCGCCAGCCGACGTTCGGTGATGGTCTCACGGCCCTCGCGCGCCGGCTCGATGCGCTGGAAGCCGCGGTGCGGGGTGACGGAATCGAACGTGCCGGACGGATCAGCGCGGAGGATTGGGCCGATGTGCGCGATCTCCACGGGCGGATCGTCGGCGCCTTTTCCGATCTCGACCGGGCAATGATTGCCGGGGAGGAATTGACGACGAGCGGTCTCGTGCGGCTGCATGTCGAGGCGGCCGAGCGGATCGCGGCAGCGGGGCGGGAGGCGGACGAGGGCGAGGAAGCTGCCGACGGTGGGGCCGAGCAGGGCGCCGGGATGAGTGGAGGCGAAGGGCAAGAAGGAAGGGAAAAGAACGAGCGGCATGCGGCGTCAAACGAGGCCGAGGCGGCGTTCGAGGCGGCGGGCGTGCTCGGAACGGGGGAGGAGCACGGTGATAGCCTCCTCTGGGCCGGGGAGGCTGGCGCGACCGGACGCGAGATGATCGCCGAACTCATATCCCCGACCGGACCCGACCCCATGCTGGCGCCGGGCGACTATTCCGAACTCTACCGGGCGCTGGTTGCGGGCGTCGCGGTGCGCGCCGCCGGACCCGTTCATCCCCGCCTCTCGATCTGGGGGCCCTATGAAGCGCGCATGCAACAGCCGGATGTCATCGTGCTCGGTGGCCTCAATGAAGGGGTGTGGCCGGCGGCGGCCGAGCCGGACCCGTGGCTCAGCCGACCCATGCGAAAGACACTCGGCCTGCCGGCGCCGGAACAGGCCATCGGATTTTCCGCGCATGATTTCGTGCAGCTCGCGGCGGCGCGACGGGTGATCCTGACGCGCGCACGAAAAATGGACGGGGTGCCGGGCGTGCCCTCGCGCTGGCTGTTGCGGCTCGACGCGTTGCTCGCCGGTCACGGGCTGACGGGTCGGCTGCGGGAGGGGGAGGGAGCGCTCTGGCTGCAATGGGCGCGCCAGCTCGCGCAACCGGCGGCGCACGCCCCGCGTCCGGCACCGGCGCCGCGCCCACCGCTGGCGGCGCGGCCGCGGCGGCTCAGTGCGACGGCCATCGGGCGATGGGTGGCAAATCCCTATGCCATCTATGCGCAGTACATCCTCTCCCTCAAGCCGCTCGATCCGCTCGGCATGGAGCCGGACGTGCGCTTGCGCGGCGTCATCCTGCACCATGCGATGCATCGCTTTGCCGCCGAGTGGCCGCGCGAGCTTCCCGACGACATCGCTGCGCGCATCGGCGTGGAAATCGAGACGACGATGCGGGAAATGGCCGCGCATCCGCGCATTGGCGCCTTCTGGGGGCCGCGCTTCCGGCGCTTTGCGGAATGGTTCGCGGCGAGCGAGGCGGACCGCAGGGACGGCGTCGAGCGTGTCGTGAGCGAGGTGGATGGGGCGTTCGAACTGGCGGCGCCGGGAGGTGCCTTCCTGCTGACCGCGCGCGCCGACAGGATCGATATTCGCAGCGATGGCGGGATCGTGATCTACGACTTCAAGACGGGGACTGGACCGAGTTCCCGGCAGGTGCTCGATCTCGTGCAGCCGCAACTGGCCCTCGAGGCACTCATCGCGCATCGCGATGGCTTCGAGGGTATTGCCGGGCGCCGTGTCCAGAGACTCGTCCATATCTCGGCGAGCGGCGGGGAGCCGGCCGGAGCGGAATTGCCGGTGACGGCCAGGGACCGGAAAGACGAGGAGCTGGCGGCCGATCTGGCGGAGGAGGCGTCATCGCAACTCCAGTCGCTCGTTGCCCGCTTCGACGATGAAAACACTCCCTATGTTGCACGGCGTGCACGGGCGTTCGAGGCGAGCTACCGATACGATCCCTATGCACACCTCGCGCGGATCAAGGAGTGGTCCGTCGCGGCGGACGATGGGGAGACCGAGGATGCCTGACCGGCGGCGTGAACGACTTGCCGAGACCACGGCGCGCCAGGGGCAGGCGGCGGACCCGCGCGCCTCGGTCTGGGTCAGCGCCAACGCGGGCGCCGGCAAGACGCACGTGCTCACCAACCGGGTGCTGCGACTGCTGCTCAGCGGGACGGCGCCGGAGAAAATTCTCGCGCTCACCTACACGAAGGCAGCGGCGGCGCTGATGTCGCGCCGGGTATTCGACACGCTGGCCCGCTGGGTCGTGATGGAGCCCGCAGCGCTCATGCGCACGCTCGCCGATCTTACGGGAGAGCCGGTGGCCGAGGGGATGCTGGAGCGGGCGCGGGCGCTGTTTGCGAGCGCCATCGAGACGCCGGGCGGCCTCAAGGTTCAGACCATCCACGCCTTCTGCGAGCGCCTCTTGCAGCGCTTCCCGCTCGAAGCTGGTATTTCGCCCGGCTTCGAGGTGCTGGACGAGCAGGGTCAACGGCTCGCCATCCGCGAGGCGACGGATCGGGTGCTCGGGCGCGCGAGCCGGGAGGAAGGCGGTCATGGACCGCTCGGGGCGGCTCTGCGGGTCGCGGTGGCGCATGCCAACGACGAGCAGTTCGATGAACTCCTCGCCGAACTCTTGAGGCACCGAAAGGCGCTCTCGGGAATGGCCGGTGACGGTGATGTCGAGGACCGGGCGCGCCGGATCGACGAGGTGGTGCGGGACGTTCTCGGGCTGGGGGTCGGTATGACGGATGCCGACCTCGTGGCCCGCGCCGCGGGGTTCTTGTCGCAGACGGACATCGAGCGAGCCGCAAGCGCGCTCGCTGCCAGCTCCAAGCCGACGGATGTGAAATACGGGGTCGTCCTCGCGGCAGCCGCGGCGACGAGCGCCCTCGAGACGCGGATCGCCTGTCTCGAAGAATTTTTCCTCACCAAGGAGCGTGAACCGCGCAGATCCCTGGCAACCGCAGAGGTCAAGAACGCGCACCCCGTCCTCGTCGAGCGGCTGGTGCGGGCACAGACGGCGTTCCAGGTCATCGCCGGCGAGCGGCAGGCTCTGCGCGTTGCAACGGCGAGCGCCGCGCTGGTGAGCCTCGGGCACGAAGTGCTGCGGCGCTACGAGGAAACGAAGGTGCAGCGGGGCTCCCTCGACTTCGAGGACCTCGTGGTGCGTACGGGCGCTCTCCTGGCAAGTGCGGGCGATGCGGCCTGGGTGCTCTACAAGCTCGACGAGGGGCTCGATCACATCCTGGTCGACGAGGCGCAGGACACGAGCCCCGAGCAGTGGGATGTCGTCGTACGCCTCGCGGAGGAGTTCTTTTCCGGGCAAGGGGCGCGGGGCGACGGGCGCACGCTCTTTGCCGTCGGCGACGAGAAGCAGTCGATCTATGGGTTCCAGGGCGCGCGACCGGAGCGCTTCTCCGAGGTCGGTCGGGGCATCGAGGAGCGCGCGCGAGGCGCCGGACAGACGTTCCGGCGGGTGCCGTTGACACTTTCGTTCCGCACGGTGGAGCCAGTGCTCGGGGCGGTCGATCGGGTTTTCGGGGACCCGGAGTTCACTCCTGGGGTCGGAAGCGGTGGGGCCGAGGACCGGGTGCGACACGAGGCGATCCGGATCGGTCAGGCGGGGTCGGTGGAGGTCTGGCCCCTCGAGGTTCCCGAGCAGAGCGAGGAAGGGAATTTGTGGGACACCAGCGCTCCGTCGCCGGGACAGGGACCGCGCGAGCGGCTGGCAAAGCGCATGGCGCGGACCATCAGGGGTTGGATCGACAAGGGAGAAATGCTGGAGAGCCGGGGGCGTGCGATCGTTCCGGGTGACGTGCTGATCCTGTTGCGCAACCGCCAGCCGTTCGCGCCGCTCATCATCCGGGCACTGAAGGCCGAAGGTCTCGCGGTGGCCGGGGCGGACCGCATCCGGCTGCTCGAGCAGATCGCGGTGATGGACTTGCTGGCACTCGCGGATTTCCTATTGCTGCCGGAGGACGATCTTTCTCTGGCGGCGGTGCTCAAGAGTCCGCTCGTCGGGCTCGACGAGGAGGAGCTTTTCGAGATCGCCTATCGGCGGCGCGGGACGCTGTGGCGCTCGCTGCTCGGAGCCGCGCGGCACGATGCCCGCTTCAAGGAGGCGGCAAGATTGCTGCTCGGGTGGCGGCGCCAGGCCGACTACGCTCCTCCTTTCGAATTCCTTTCGCTCGTGCTCGAACGGGACGGAGCGAAAGCCCGGTTGATCGAGCGGCTCGGTCCGGAGGCGAGTGATGCCATCGGCGAATTGTTGAACCTCGCCATCCAGTTCGACGAGGGCGAGCCGCCGTCGCTGCAGGGGTTCCTCTCGTGGCTCAGGGCCGCCAACCCGGAGATCAAGCGGGACATGGAGGACGACCGCTCGCAGGTGCGCGTCATGACGGTGCACGGAGCCAAGGGGCTGGAAGCGCCGATCGTGTTCCTGCCCGATACGTGCGGGTCGCTGCGGGGCACGCAGCGCGCACGGATCGTGTCGGCGGGAAACCGGAAGCGCAACCGGGCCCTGCTCTGGGCGCTCAAAGGGGTAAAAAGCGTCGGGCCGGTCGCGGGGCGACGCGAGGAGATGAAACGCGAGGAGAGAGAAGAGGAGAACCGGCTCCTCTACGTGGCGATGACGCGGGCGGAGGATCGCCTCGTCGTCGCGGGTGTCGCCAAGGATGCGAAAGGCAAGGTCCCCGAGGGGTGCTGGTACGATCTCGTGGCGAGGCGGCTCGATGGACTTCTCGGAGCCGAGACGCACGCCGATGGCGGTGTAACCCGAGTGCTTCGACAAGCACAGACCGGCGAGCCGGACCGGCGCTCCGTTGGGACGCGACAAGCGCACGAGCGCGTTGCCTTGCCCGATTGGGTGGGCCGGGCCGCGCCGGCAGAACCAAGGCGCGTCATTCCGGTGGCACCGAGCCGCATCGTGCCGCTCGATGCAGAGGAGGCGGCCGCCGGCATGGAGGCGGCGCCGGATGTGGGCCAGGGTGGCGTCGGGCTCGACAAGTCGCTGCGGCGGGGCGTCCTGATGCATGCGCTGCTCGAGGCGTTGCCACGGATCGAGGAGGCTGGACGGCGGGAGGCGGCAAGCGCCTATCTGGCCGCCCAGGCGGGCGCCTTCAGCAAGGGCGAGTGCGATCGGATGGTCCGTGAGGTTCTGGCCCTCATCGACGGGGCCGAGACCGCCCGG
The DNA here is from genome assembly GCA_016125495.1 of Hyphomicrobiales bacterium. NCBI lineage: Bacteria > Pseudomonadati > Pseudomonadota > Alphaproteobacteria > Hyphomicrobiales > Hyphomicrobiales bacterium. The sequence continues at coordinate 56,025 of WGLQ01000021.1, forward strand.
CTCTTCGGGCCGCGTTCACGAGCCGAGGTCGCGATCGTCGCTGAACACGCGGCGCACGATGGGGCCGGCGGGACGCTGCGCCTCAATGGGCAGATCGACCGGTTGGTGGTGGAAGATGAAGAAATCGTGATCGTCGACTTCAAGACGAACCGAATGCCGCCTCTCTCGCCCGACGACGTGCCGGCCGCCTATTTGCGCCAGATGGCGGCCTATCGTCTTGCGATCGAACCGCTGTTCCCCGATCGACCGGTCACCTGCGTGATCGTGTGGACGGCGACGGCTGGGGCCATGATGCTGCCTGCCGGTCTCATCGACCAGCACATTGCCTTGATCCAGGCACAACGACCCAAGGGAGATTGACTGAGGTGCGCCGGCTTCCTAGGTAACTTTCGACAGGAATGCAGGCCGGCAAGGGCGTGGGGCCCGCTGGACCGGCGATGCCGCGAAGGAGCAAGATATGGCGACCGCGAAAGTAACCGACGCGACGTTCGAGCAAGAGGTTCTCAAGGCGAACGTGCCCGTCGTCGTGGACTTCTTCGCCGATTGGTGCCAGCCGTGCAAAGCGATCGCGCCCTATCTCGAGGAGATTTCCCAACAGATGGCGGGAAAGGTGAAGATCGCCAAGATCAACGTCGACGAGAACCAGCGCGTGCCGATGACATACAACATCCGCGCCATGCCGACGCTTCTCATCTTCAAGGATGGCAAGGTGGTCGCGCAGCAGGTCGGGGCGCTGCCGAAGGGCAAGCTCGCCGAATGGATCCAGGGCGCCATGGCCTGAGGAGTGGACCGGCGGCGGGTCAGCGGGCGCGAAATCGTCCGCGGATGATGCTTTGCCATCGATGTAGAATGCCAGGGCGCGCCGAGCCGGCGCGCCCTTCGTCTTTGCGGCGGGACGGTGGGGCCGATCGCCTCAGACGACGCGATGCCAAGTATCGCTCAGCGCATAGCCGAGCGGGTAGGGGTCTTCCGGGTCCAAGTGGTAGGTGTGCTCGCCCGTGATCCAGGCCCGGCCCTTGATGGACGGCAGGATGGCCGGGCGCCCCGCGACCGTGGTTTCGGCCTCGATGCGCATCTCGAAGAGCGAATCGATGATCGATCGCGAATGCAACGTGTCGCCGACCTTCATCTCACCGCGCGCGTGGTGAACCGCGAGGCGCGCGGACGACGCGGTGCCGCAGGGCGAACGGTCGATCTTGCCGGGTGAGATCACCGTGGCGTTGCGGGCAGTCGGATGGCCGTCACGCTGATGCACCGGCTCGCGCCAAGTCACGAAAGTGACGCCCGCGATCTCCGGCATTTCGGGATGCGCGACGGGGAAGGCCGCGTTCACCGCATCCTTGACCCTTTCGCCGAGCACGACGAGGTCGCGGGCGGCCTCGGGGCGGACTTCGAGGCCGTGCGGAGCCGCATCGAGGAGAGCGAAAAAGCCGCCGCCGTAGGCGATGTCAACGCGGGTCGGGCCGAGGCCTGGAACGTCGATCTCGAGGTCGAGACGGACGACGAAGGCAGCCGCGTTGCGGGTCTTGATGGAGCGGCAGCGCCCGTTCTCGCATTCGGCCGTGAGGTGAACGAGGCCACCCGGCGTTTCCAGCACGAGTTCCGTCACCGGCTCGTGCATCTGCAGCATGCCCGTTTCGAGCAGAACGGTGCCGACGCAGATGCTGTTGGAACCGGACATTGGAGGATAATCCGTCGGCTCCATGATGATGAAGCCGGCCTGGGCGTCCGGATGGCAGGCGGGCACCACCAGATTGTAGTGCGTGAAGACACCGCCGCGCGGCTCGCGGATGAGAAACTGGCGGAGCGTGTCGTCCTCGGCGAGGGCGATCCGCATGTCGCGCACGCTGGCGCCGCGGGGCGGGATCACACCACCGACGATGACGCGGCCAACCTCCCCTTCCGCATGGGCGGCGACGACCTGGATGGCGCGGCGGGACTGCATGCGTTCTTCTCCATATCCGGGCGCAATGCGCCGGTCATTCGAACATCGTGAACGAGCGCTGCATGGATAGCACTTTCGGACTCGCGGGCAGGCTCGCCTGCGACACGACGATGCTCGTCGATGTCGCCATCTCGACGTCGAAGGCCTCGCCCATGCGGGCAAGGAAGCTCGCCAGCGAGGCGCGCCCGAAGACGTGCATCGGCAGGATGAGCCGGGCGCGCAGGAGTTTCATGACCTCGACCATGTTGGCATGGGCCATCGTGTATGTGCCATCGACGGGTACCATGACGATGTCGAGTTGGCCGATCTGTGCGAGGTGCTCGGGGCCGAGTTCGTGGTGCAGGTGGCCGAGGTGGCCGATGCAGAGGTTCGCGACCTCGAAGATGAAAATGGAATTTCCATCCGCCTCCCGCGCGCCGGACCAGGTTCGGATGTCCGTCGTCACATTGCGGATGAAGGTGTCGCCGACGGTGAGTTCGTGGCGGGCCGGGCCGCTGGCGGGGTCCTCGCTCCAGCCACGCAGGACGTGTTCGATGCCGGGGTCGGGATAGTCGGTGTAGTGCGTTTCATGGGCGTGGTTCATGGTCACGACCGTCGGCAGGGAGCCGCCGGCCGCACCCGCGAAGTCGGTCGCGATGACGACGCCGCCCGGTGTTTCGATGCGAAAGGTCGAGTGGGTGACGAAGGTGATGCGAACCTCGTCCTCGGCGAGCGTCGACGGGGTGAGAGAGACGAGGCGAACGCGGGGGGAAAGCTCGGTGAAGGCGATGCACTTGCTGGCGGCGGCGGGAAGCACCGACACGGGAGCGGCAAGAAGCGCGAAAGCGAGCAGCGCCAGCCATGGGCGGATGAAATCGCGAGCGTGCATGGTTCGTCTCCGGGGCTTGGGGGCTGCGCCTTTCTGGCGCTGGCTCCAGGAACGCAAGGCAGTTTGGACCGGCGGGCCGGCATTGACCATAGGCGTCGCCCTGCACGGCGGATCGCTTTGGGCGCCCTGACCATTCCACCGCGCGTCGCATGCACCTGCGGCAGGGCCGGCCGCGCGGGCCACCTCAGTGTGCTTCGTCCCAGTTCGCGGCGGCCTTGGCGTCGACCTTGAGGGGCACGTTCAGCGAGATCACCGGTGCGGGTGCGTCCTCCATGACGCCGCGGACCAGCGCGATCGTTGCTGGAACCTCCCCCGTTGGGGCCTCGAAAACGAGTTCGTCGTGCACTTGAAGCAGCATGCGTGCCGAGAGGCCGGCTGTCCCGAGGGCCCCCGGCATGCGCACCATGGCGCGGCGGATGATGTCGGCGGCCGAGCCCTGGATCGGCGCGTTGATCGCGGCGCGCTCGTAGAATCCGCGCTGGGAGGGGTTCGAGGAGGCGATGTCGGGATAGTGGATGCGCCGGCCGAAGATCGTCTCGACGTAACCCTGATTGCGGGCTGTCGCGACCGTCGACTTCATGTAGTCGCGGATGCCGGGGAAGCGCTCGAAATAACGGTTGATGTAGTCGCCCGCCTCGGAGCGGGAAATACCGAGCTGGGCGGCGAGGCCGAAGGCGGAGATTCCGTAGATGATCCCGAAGTTGATCGCCTTGGCGCGGCGGCGCACGTCGCTCGGCATGCCCTCGATCGGAACGCCGAACATCTCGGAGGCGGTCATGGCGTGGATGTCGAGGCCGTCGGCGAAGGCCTGGCGAAGCGCGGCGATGTCGGCGATGTGCGCCAGGACGCGCAATTCGATCTGGCTGTAGTCGGCCGAGACGAGCTGCATGCCCCGCTCGGCGACGAAGGCGGTGCGGATCTCGCGGCCCTCGCGCGTTCGCACGGGGATGTTCTGCACGTTCGGATCGCTCGAGGCGAGACGGCCGGTGCCGGCGGCGGCGAGCGAAAAGGAGGTGTGGATGCGCTTCGTACGCGGGTTGATGAAGGTCTGCAGCGCGTCGGTGTAGGTGCTCTTGAGCTTGGAGAGCTGGCGCCATTCGAGGATGGTGCGCACGAGCCGCCGTGGCGTCTCGCCGATCTCCTCGTTGCCGGCCAGGTCCTCGAGCACGTCGGCGCCGGTGCCCCAGGCACCGGTCTTGGTCTTCTTGCCGCCGGGCAACTTCCATTCATCGAAAAGGATTTCACCGAGCTGTTTGGGCGAGCCGACGTTGAAGGGCTTGCCGGCGATCTCCTGGATCTCCGCTTCGAGCCGGGCGAGCGACTGGGCGAACGAACCGGAGAGCTTTGCAAGAATGTTGCGGTCGATGCGGATGCCGGCCTGTTCCATGTCGGCGAGCACCGGGATCATCGGACGTTCGAGCGTTTCATAGACCGTGGCGAGGCGCTCGGCGGCAAGGCGAGGCTTCAGGACGTGCCAGAGCCGCAAGGTGACGTCGGCATCCTCGGCGGCATACGCGGTCGCCCGGTCGATCGCGACCTTGTCGAAGGTGACCTGCTGCTTGCCGCTGCCGGTGACCTCCTTGTAGGCGATCGGGCGGTGTCCGAGCCAACGCATGGAGAGTTCGTCCATGCCGTGGCCGCCACGACCGGCATCTAGCGCGAACGAGATCAGCAACGTGTCATCGATGGGCGCGATCGCGATGCCGTGGCTCGCCATCACGTGCATGTCGTATTTGATGTTCTGACCGATCTTGAGGACCGCCGGGTGCTCGAGCAACGGCTTCAATGCGGCGATCGCATCGGCGAGCGGAATCTGGGTCACGCGGGTGCCACCCTCGAGATCGAGGCCGTCGCCGGCACCGTGGCCGAGGGGCACGTAGCAGGCGCGGCCCGGTGCGGTGGCCAGCGAAACGCCGACGAGGCGCGCCTCGATGGCATCGAGGCTGTCGGTTTCGGTGTCGAAGGCGCAAAGACCGCACTCGATGGCCTCGGCGATCCAGGTCTCGAGTTCGGCAAGGTCAGTGACGGTCGCATAGGCCTGGGTGTCGATCGCCGGCATCGCGGCGCGGGCCGCGCCGGCCAGAACACCGGCCTCGGGCGTGGCACGGCTGGCGCCGGCGGTTGCCGATGGCTGGTCGGGCGCAGCCGGTTCGCCCTCGCCTTCGGCTGCGTGTTGCTCGGCGGGCGCTCCCGTCGCGGCCGCCTCGCCGCTGGCGGGTCGCCTTGCCGCAGCCAGTGCGGGATCAGGATCGATGTCCTCGGCCACGACGTCGAGCGCCTCGGCGATGCGGTTGGTGAAGGTGCGGAATTCCATCGCCTTGCAGAACGCGACGAGGCGCCGTCCGTCGATGTGCGGAGCATCGAGCGCATCGAGAGGCGTTTCGACCGGCACGTCGTCGCGCAACCGCACCAATTCGTGCGAGATGCGGGCCTGCTCGGCGAACGTCAGGAGGTTTTCGCGGCGTTTGGCCTGCTTGATCGTCTCGGCCTTGGCGAGCAGGGTTTCGAGGTCGCCGAACTCGCCGATGAGCTGGGCCGCGGTTTTGATGCCGATGCCGGGCACGCCCGGCACGTTGTCGGTCGCATCGCCTGCGAGTGACTGGACCTCGACGACCTTGGACGGGGGCACGCCGAATTTGGCGACGACTTCGTCCTCGCCGATCCGTCGCTCGTTGCCGGGCATCGGGTCGTACATCTGGATGCGCGGGGCAACGAGCTGCATCAGGTCCTTGTCGCCCGAGACGATGGTGACCGAGGCACCGGCCCCGGCGGCGGCCCGAGCATAGGTTGCAATGAGATCGTCCGCCTCGAAGCCGGCCTGCTCGATCGGAGTGAGACCGAAGGCGCGCACCGCGTCGCGGATCAGCGGAAACTGGGGGACGAGTTCCTCGGGCGGGGCGTCGCGATTGGCCTTGTAGGCCGGGAAGATCGCGTTACGGAAGCTCTCGCCCTTGTGGTCGAAGATGACGCCGATGCGCGTTGCAGGGCCGCCGTCGACGCCTTCGCGAACGACCTTCCAGAGCATGTTGCAGAAGGTCATGACGGCGCCGGTGGGGGTGCCGTCGGAGCGGGTGAAGCTGCGGCCGCGCGACTGCGATGCCTTGAACATCGCGAAATAGGCGCGAAAAATGTAGGTCGAGCCGTCGATCAGGTAGAGGCGGTCGGATGGACCGATCGCGTCCGACCGGCCCGTGGCGGGCGAGCGCTGGGGCGTATTCTCTCTCGACATGGCCGGCACTATGGCGCGATCGGCGTCCGGCTGCCACGATTTATTGCTGGGCGGGGGCACGCGCGGCGGCTCGCCGCACGCGCCCTGCTCGGGGCATCCGTCAGGATGCCGAGGGCAGACCCGGCCGGCTGCGGCCGACCGCCGCCTGGCGGCTCTGGCCCCGAGGGGTGGTCGAGCCGGCCAGCCGCGCCCAGGCGGGGCGTTCAAAGAGGAAGCCGAGGCCGAGCCGCGGCAGCACCCAGTACATGACGAGCGCTCCAATGACCGCCGCCAACGGAACCACCAACCCGAGCACCTCGGCGGCAACCGGGGTCTGGCCGAGCAGCTTTTCGCCGATGATGCGGGTCGCGGCCATCGGCACGAAGAAGGCGAGGTAGATGGGCAGCGAACGGGCGCCGCAGTAGCCGAGGAAGCTCGCCCGGCCACGCTCGGCCAGCGCGGCGAGGACCGCGACGAAGGCGAGCGCGCCGATGAGGCCGAGCGCCAGCGTGGCACCTGGGAGCTTGTGGGCGCCGGTCGCCAGCATCGCGCCGTTGAGAGCGAGGAAGCCGGCGAGGGCGAGGGCGGCGTGCATTGGCTGGGCGGCGCCGTGGCGGGCCGTCGCAAAGACGCCCCCGGCCAGCATGTAGCCGCTCAGGAAGAAAACATAGCGGGAGCAGAACTGGTCGACGACGACCGAGCCGGTCTCGATGCCGGCGATGTGGAGCACCGCGGCGCCGATCCAGAGGATGGGGGCCGGCACGCCCCGCAGCAGGCGGGTCGCAAGGAAGAACACGCCGAGCAGATAGATGAACCAGAGCGGCCCGAAGGGTTGGACGAACGCGAAGGCGTACTCGGTCAACCAGACGACGAGGCTGCCCTCGGCGATCTGGGGACCTTTGAGAATGAATTTGATGGTCACCCAGAGGGCGTAGAAATACGCGAAATGGACGACCTTGCGGTCGAGGTACGTGCGCCAGTCCTGGTCGATGGTGCGCGCGAGGAAGAGGCCGGCGACGATGAAGAACAGCGGCATGCGGAAGGTGTAGCAGAACGAGGCAAAGCCGCTCGACCAACTCTCGTAGCCGATGTGCTCGGTGATGCCGAGGGTCGCGTGATACTGGACGACGAGGAGGATCGAGAGGCCCTTGGCGTAGTCGACCCAGTCGATGCGCTCGGCGGGGCCGGGGCGGGGCGACGCGAGGTTCGCGCGCCGGCCGGCGAGGCCGAGCCGCGCGAGGAGGCCATTTGCTGCATCGATCATGGATGGGGCGGGCATGACGGTCCTTTCCGGGTCCAGCGCGCACACGGGTTCGGGGCCGGCGGGCGTCAGCCGTCGACCGGGTCACCGAGGTGGAAGCAAGAAACGGGCCGGATGGGGTTCGTGAGCGGGATCACGATCCGGTGAGGGTCCGGGAGCGCGGATGGGGGGCGGGTGGAAGGGGTGAGGTTGAGTGTGGCAGTGGTACGAACCGGGTAGTTCCCTGACAGCATAGACCGGGAGCATTCCTGACAGGTCAACTTGCTCGAATCACCAGGAGATTCGAGCGATGCCCTTCAAGGAGAGCTGTCGGGTGGAAGAGCGTATCGCGTTGCTGCGGGC